>DAOLES010000004.1:192007-261190 GCA_035326705.1 Oligoflexia bacterium | reverse complement strand
CCGTTATCCGCCCCAAACGAATACCGTCTGTATCCGATAATATAAAAAAATCACCCACGTTCATGTTCTGGTAGGCTACTTTATCTCCAATATTGATCTTATAATTGGCTGCATCGTTACTTGGATAGGGCTTGTAAAGCCCTGATGAAATCTCTATTCCAACTAAATCTGTAGGATAGCTGTCACTGGGGACATAGGCCACTCTAATCCCATCAGCTTCTGCACTGATATTGGCTGTTGACGGATCTATGGCTGATGTTGTTAAATTTTCTATGGCTGTCTTATCCATCCCAGGAAATGCAACAATGGATGAGCTATGCGCATCATCACCACAATTCAATGGCGCTTTATTTAAGCGCAGTGATATACTGGTATCACTGATGTCATAACTGTTACGAATTTGGCTGGCAATTTGATCCAATATTTTTTCTACTGCTGCCCGGCCACGGGTATTGCTAACCGTTTTTCCTACTTGCGATGTTGAAGCAATGAACAAGCGATAAGCACCCATCAATAAGAAACTTGCCACGACCCCGCCAATGAGCAATTCTATTAATGTAAAACCATGCTTATCTTTTTTCATCTTTTTTTCTTAGAAACTTGGACTATTTGTTTTGATTTTATCTAAATCATAGCCATAAAAGCTTAAAAATCGATTACTTACAAAATTTATGAAAATAATGGACTGTAATTCATTATTCTAACAGATTATTGTATTTTTTTCACAGCTAAAATACTTAAGCGTATTGCAACTTTATAAACAATAAAGCCCATCTATACCCATACAATGTAAAATTTGATGTAAACTATTGACCAAAGTCCGCAAACTCGGTATGACAGACTTTCAAAAATTCCCCGGTAGCTCAGTCGGTAGAGCAAATGACTGTTAATCATTGGGTCGGCGGTTCGAGCCCGTCCCGGGGAGCCATTAAGGCTTCAGACTTAAAGCTTAACGCTAATACGAGTCATATTAAAAAAATCAAAGCTATGTTTACTCATAACTAGTCTTAAACTTTGAGTTTTCAAAGTATAGCTTTAGCACAATCTAGTTTTTCTTTAATTCTTCTTTTGAAAAAATATTTTTACCACAGCTTTTTTCTATTTGTTGTATCCAATCGTCCAAATGACGCTCTTGCTGTCTGAGCGAAAGTTTTGTTACATCTTCCATTGTCATCTTATCAAAATTATTAAATTTACCCATGAGTACAACATTTTGAAAAATAATCTCAAGTGCTAAAACGCAGCGCCCTTTTACTTGCTTTGACAAATCACTGCTTATGTTTTTAATATAGATGAAGGGTGTTGCCCCTACAAGACTTGCCGTATCATAAAGAATTCTCAATTCTTTTTGGTACGTTTCATCTTTGTACAAGTTAAAAAGTTCATAAAAAATTCTCTGAAAAAATTCATCCTTGCAGAATTCTGAATCAAATTCTTGTCCACATTTTTCCAAATTGACCATCATTAACTCAAAGTCAGTTCTTAACTCAGGATAATCTTTGAGGTAAGTATTAATAAAAACAGATTGATGTACCCCAAAATGATACATCTTACCTGTTATCATTTCAAAAGTGGGGTATTTCTCTTGAGCATAACTATGTTGCATAAAAAACAGCAAAGATACCAATAAAAACTTAATTACTTTCATAGCAAAGACTAAAAACCATAAAAACTAAAAAAACGCAACGCATTATTTTTTTGCTTTTTTCCTAAGCATTCTTATAGGCAATTTAAAAAAGCTGACCCAGTTGACAAGCATTAAACAATAACTTAATAATTATGGATTATTATAGTTTTTAATTGGGGGAACACATGAAAACATTTATTCTTTTGTTGTTGAGTTGGGTTTGCATTACCTATAGTCAAGTACCTGGGCCAAACGGCCAAGCCATTGATATTTTTTTAGAACAACAAGACAAGCTTAAACCGGACGCTCAGTTTTCTGACTTTTTGTTTTTTCTCAGTTTTCCAACGGATACAGGCTATGAGCATCATGGTCTTATCATTTGGCAACTAAATTATTTTGATGACAGCATGTCTCTTAAAACTTTACCCGGTTATTACATTCAAAACCCAGTCACACGCATCTATTACAAACTCAGTATTCAAATTGATTCTAGAGAGATTCCGGCAGAAAACTACCCAGACATGTTGCAATTTTTGGAAAAAACACTGTTTGACAATCCTAATTTTGAACTCAAACTAGATCAAGAAGGAACGCTAAAAATTACTCCCTTACCCACGCAGTAAGGGTTTATGTTATTGCAGTATAGTAAGCTATTGTTTCCTTGTCCTATCTTAAAACAAAGAAAATCAACTCAATAAATTGATTGTATTTTTTACTTTAATTAATAGCTTGATCAATTGCCCACCAGCCGCCATAATCATGCCATCTTATGTTTACAATCAATACAAAGTTAATTCGCTTATGCAGTTTGTTGTCTTTATGTTTTATTGCCTGCAAACAAAAATCCGCACAAGCGGCTTGGGTAGAGCAGTCACAACATGGTTCATTTAAGGTAGAAAAGATCTTACAAGAAAAACGAGCCATATGGGGATTTGACTTTGTCAGTGACCAGCACATTATTTACACCTTGGTCTCTGGCCAAATCAAACTGTTTGATCTTAAAAGCAAAAGCTCATTGCTGATTAAAGACTTGGACAATGTTTATGTGGGTGGTCAAGGTGGCTTGCTTGATATTGCGGTTCATCACAACCAGAATAAAACAAAAAGCATTTATTTTTGTTATTCCACTAAAACCAAAGAAGGTCAAAGCACCGCTTTAGCCAAAGCTGACCTAAGCAACAACAAGCTTGAAAACCTTAAAACCTTATTCACAGCCCAACCTTATTTTAAAACTTCACACCACTTTGGCTGTCGCATAGCTTTTGATGGTCAGGGTTCATTGTTTTTAAGCGTTGGCGACCGTGGCAACCGTGATCTGGCTCAAAGCTTAAACAGTCACAATGGGAAAATTTTGCGTTTGGATTTAGACGGCAAGCCCGCTAAAAACAACCCGTTTGTTAAGACTAAAGATGCAAAACCAGAAATCTGGTCTTATGGCCATCGTAACCCACAAGGCCTCTTTTTTGATATCAACTCTAACACCTTGTATGAGCAAGAACATGGCCCAAAAGGTGGCGATGAAATCAATATCATTGAAAAAGGAAAAAACTATGGCTGGCCCATCATTACCTATGGCAAAGAATACAGTGGTTTTAAAATCAATGGCGGCTTGAATAAAAAAGATGGCCTTGAACAACCTTTGCATTATTATGTACCCTCTATTGCTCCTTCTGGTCTTGCTCAATACCGAGGAACTGTGCTTAAATTTTGGGATCAAGATTTATTCTCAGGCGCATTGGCACTGACACATATCAATAGAATTAGAATAAAAAATGGAAAAGTGGTTGAGGAAGAGCGTCTTTTAAAAAACTTAAAACAGCGTATTCGTCATGTTAAAATGGGACCAGATGAAAAACTATATTTCTCTACAGACTCGGGTGATCTATATTGCATTGATGCCAACAACAACCCTGGCATTTGATTAAGCATGCTCTATGCGTTAAACCATTAAAGTTAAGAGAGACTGTAATGACCCTAAAGAAAAAAACAAAGTCCAAAAAAGCAACTGGCCCTTTGCATGATTTGCCCAGTGATTTAAACGCTGCCATCAACACAAACGCTTCTCTTAAAAAAGCCTGGGATCAGCTGACACCACTAGCACAAAATGAATGGATTTGTTGGGTGAGTTCTGCAAAAAAAGAAGAAACCAGAACAAAACGAATCCTTAGAATGCAAGAAGATTTAAGTGCGGGCAAAAAAAGACCCTGTTGTTGGCCGGGCTGTCCGCATAGAAGACCCAGTGCTGCAAAGTGGTTTTAATAAGCCTCTGTAAATTAATCTAAAACTTATGTCGTTCTTTGCTTTTGTGTTTGATGTGCCACAATCAAATAAAAAAGGGGTTTTTAATCGTTATTAAAAACCCCTTTTTGTTCTGTACACTACAAATTGTTATTCAAAGCTTCTTAAGTCTGCATTGGCCAAACTGATGCTGGTTGTTGCAGAACCTAAGACCACTTCTTTACACCACAAGGGATCACCTGGCTCTGGACCATCTTCTAGACCATCAAAATTAATAAAGCCTGCAACCGCATAGCTTCCTTTTTCAATGAATGGTGCTGGGTCTGTATCTTCATCTTCCCACTGATTGGCCAGCACTGTCTGGGTACAGGTATTGGGAGTACTTCCATTACAAGACGCTGACACCGTAACCGCATGCGTTGGGTTGGATGCATTTCCAGCCAGCAACGATGCACAATCTGTTGCTGGGAAAAAGAAGTAGTCTGCATTTCTGCCATCTGCCGCTACAGAACAATTGGCTGTTCCACTGACTGAATCATCACATATGGCTGTTAATGATGGGCTAAAAATAATAGGATAATCAGGCTCAACAAGATCATCGTTGTCTAACGCAATGTTACCAATAGAAGCTACGGCCAGTGTAACTTCTTTACAATGCAAAACATCTCCTGGGCTGGGATTGCCCTCACCCAACTGATCTACAAATGATATCACTGCATAGTTACCTTGTGGCACTTGCGTAAGCATAGATGAACCTCCCTCTATTCCGCTGGCCCAAGAGCTTACAGACATTGAACAGCTATCTGGACTACCTGCCATACATGTTGCGGTTCCGCCACCTTGCGCATGCATAGCAATTGAATTTTCATCCCCGGCCTCTAAAAGGGCTAAAACTTGGGCACAGGTTTTGTCTTTAACATAACCTTGAAAACCAGAATTTGAATCTATGGATGCTACCGTACAGTTATCACTACCGGCACTTGTACAGGTCATATCCACTTGTTCTAAGCTGGCAAGCGATGGCCAAGTAATACTTAACAAATCTGCTTCTTGCAAACTGATCATGCTTACACTTTGATCTATTTGCACTTCCTTACAGCTGATAACATCACCTTGAACAGGAAAGCTAGACGTGTCACCCATATGCGCCACCACTGCATACGTACCTGCCAAAATATCCGTGGTTGAAGAACCTCCACCACCAGCATAATTCCAAGCGTTTGGTGTGCCAGAAGCGCAAGTGTCTGGACCAGAGTCTAAACATACTGCTGTAGTATCCCCTACTATATGCTTATCCGCTGTTATTAAGGCATCTTCAATTCCGGTTTGTAAGGCAGAGCAACTGGTATTTTTGTAAAAGGCATAGGCTACATCTTCACCATCTTGTGCAAAAGTGCAATCTGCATTGGCTGTTTCATTACATACAAAGCTAATGCCAGGAATTTGAATGAATGGCCAGTTGACACTTAAAGTATCGGTTGTTGGATTTAACTCAAAATCATCATCTGCTGTGTCATCTTCTAAAGTAAGTTCAGAGCATTGAATATAGTCCCCAGGCTCTGGCTGTGTAAGCTCATCGTCATCATCATCTTGATTGTTTTTAAAAACTGTAAGTACAAGATAATCATCTTTGGGCAATTGCAATAGATTGGCAAACTCTGCCTCTTCCCAGCTAACTCTATTATCTAAATAGCAGTCCGTGGTCATGCCATCATCTTCACATTCAATATCCGCAAACCCCACTGCCGCTGTGGAAGATAAATTAAACGTTTGCGCCTCTAGAGCTGCTTGAACTGCTGAACAACTTGAAAACGCAGATTGTTGACCTGAAGTTTTGGTAAACAAAAGTATATGCGCTTGATTGTTGTTAAAACTAGCAAGACAATTATTGGCCGGATTAGACTCAAAACAATAGGCCTCCACATTTGGCACAACAGCCAAGTTATTGGAGCCTACATTGGGTAATAGATTTTCAGAACAGGCACTTAAAATAAAGATTGCTGCATACAGCGCAACATGTCCTAGGGCTTTCAGATTCATTGTCAACACTCCTTGTAAAAAATTCTAATGACGACTTTTTAAGAGTCTACAGCATCTTAAAAAATATGAAAGTTTTAGCCAAAAAAATGATGAAACGGATCTAGTAAAGTTTAATTTGCAAAAATAAAAGATAGTGATCATTATTAAAATAATAGATAAAAAACCTTTATCCCTTAGTGCCAGCGATTGTGGTGGATATAGTCATTTAACTACAAGTGGTAACAAAGCAGAAAAATGGAATTTCGTACAGCGCGTTTGGGCAGCTTTGCTGCCCACTGTTTGAGCTCGTAGAAATCCATTTTTCTGCTTAGCTTGTTACTGAATAAAATTAAACCACTATACATCCTACGCATAGGCATGAATGAAATGCTCTTAAGCCAACAAACATTAAATACTTTGTTGGATAAGCTAAAACTTGCCCAATACTATCCAAACTCTAATGAGCCTTCAGTTAACGTTCTATGAAAGTTAATCTGCAGCTCACTAAGCCTGATAAGATCTAAAACAATAATTGACCCAAGCAATTCAACCTACACATTACTAACAGAGACTCTATAGGCCATAGGATAGAGAGTCTCTGCTGTTTAAAGCTTTATTGAATAAACATATAACTTCTATCAATCACAGATCGTATAGATCAATGGCTGATAATTTGTGTTTTGATCATCTGAGAAGATAAATTGAAAATACCTTTGTGTACCGTCTTCTTGAAGCTGGCAAACCTCTACTTCATAGTCAACTGTTACAAGTAACATATTGTTATTGGTATACCTTTGTTCATAACTTCCACTTAAACTTTGACATTTTTCTTCACTACCTTGGTTACATACATTCAAAGCAACCAACTGAAAGCCACTTGCCTCAGCATTATTGATTTCAATATTAAAAGAAGCATTGGACTGACTTTGCCCACGCTTATTCTGTGGATCAGATGCCGCAAAAGCAAAAATAGACGGCGCTTTAAGTCCTGTTAAATTAACCTTAGATTTTGATATATTGGACCAACGGGTTGATCTTCTTTGTGCATAAACATTAGATGCCAACACCATGACCATTAAAACTAAAACTATTCTTTTCATTTTTTCCCCTATTTTTTAGTAATAAAGTTATTTAATACCTAATTAATAACGACTATCAATATTAATTAACATCACAAGTCAAGCATTTTTCAATAATGATATCTATTATCATTATTGATTATTTTCTTGACTTATAAATGATAATCAATATCAATAATAATATATTGCACGCTGCTGGCTAACATTTTATGGCTAGTATTTTGGTTTCACATCCTTTCAAGGTTAATAAAAGAAACAGCCGTAGCGTGCTTAATGAATAAACTTTTTAGGAGTATGAAATGGTTTATAGATTGGCACGTTATTGTTTTATTTTATCTTTATGTTTTTTTTCTTCATTGCTTAAAGCCCAAGAAAACGGTCACAAAATACAAGTCTTGGTTAAAGATATTGGAATTTTGGGCTTAGCTTCACACGATTTGTTTAGCTGGGACAGAAAGCAAGGAGTCAGCAAAGAAAATGGTAGGTTAGATTTAAGTACTATTTTTGCTAATGACAAAGATGGGAACTTAATTGGCAACAACTGGTATGAAGCTGCTTACTGGCAAACCGGAGGCAATAAAAAAAATTCTGAAAATGCTCCTGTATACACTATCACTCAACTCATCATTGAGCGTTTCAAAACCTATCTTCAAGAAGAAGCGCTTGAACCAGATCAAGCCAGAAAAAAAGTGGTTGCTGACTTTCATCAAGCGCTTAAACCCTCTGTTGAAAGAATGCTTGGCATAAGTTATCCAAGCGTGGCAAAAAGAGGCGCCGTCACCAATCAAGAACAAGCGGCTTACCGTGTATTTCATGATATTTTGCCCGCTCATATTAGGTTAGACAATGGAAATACTCTCAATATTACAGATATAGATTCTGCAGAAACTTTACTGACTGAAGCAGAGTTGAGCAGACCCATCAGGTATTATGACGGTGAATATGATCCTGAGTACAATAAAATTAGAGTGCATACCATTAGGCTTTTTGGCTTTGATGTAAAAGACATTAATATTAACTTAGAGCAATTGGATGGCGATTTTATAAATACTTACGGGCAACATTTCAATCAAAAAGATTCTTTGCAAGAACTCTGCGATTTTGCAAACGGACATTGTGAGGTAGGTAGTATTTCTTTTATTCGTCACATTCAAGAGATGTTTGAAAAAGCTCAATGTAAATACAATGTTGATGGCGATATCAACCCTTGGATACCTGCAAATATTGAATGTTTTTAAATATATCCGTCAAACAGAAGGTCGTTTTATGTGCTTAATAACGACCTCATTTCTTATATAAAAAATCTCCTACCATTGATTGACTGAAAAAGATTAAGTTGTTAAACGGTGGACTATGCAAATGATTTTTACAACACTTATGGTTTCTTTGTTTCGTATATTGCCGCATGCCCCTAACTTTACCCCTGTGGGTGCTTTAGCCATTTTAAATGGTAGAACCCAGCCTAAAAAACAAGCTTTTTTATCCATCGTTGTGGCCATGGTTGTCAGTGATTTTTTACTGGCCCAAATTTATGGCTATGCTTTTTTAAGCAGTATATCGCTATTCATATACCTTGCATTCATCGTGCAAGCTGCTATTGGTGCAACTTTTAAAAATGTAAAATTTGGTATAGTTTTAAGTGCCCTTTTGGGTGCATTAAGCTTTTTTTTCATCAGTAATTTTGCGGTTTGGGCAACCAGCGGGATGTACAGTAAAAATTTACCCGGCTTAATTGCATGCTATAAATCTGCGTTGCCTTTTTTCAGAATGACACTGATTAGCAACCTTCTTTGGACTCCTGTTTTAGTGATGGGTCATGCTTTGGCTAAAAAACATCTATTCCTAAAAAAATCACTAAGCTCGGTAAAAAACTGATGCCTATTGTATTATTCCAGTGAAACGTAACAATAACAAACAAGAGTTTATAGCCACGTTTATTGTTGCAGGCCTTTTTTCTGCCTTTTTTTTGCTTTTTGCAAAACCAAACAAAGCTAATTCTAAAAAACCTTTAAACAAAGATCAGCCTATTACGCAAGCCAACTTAAGTAGTGCGGGTTATTCTGAAGCTTTTAAGATCCAAAAGACAAATTTAACCCTACACCCTTCCCAAGCAGATATTTACAAAACAAACTTAAACACGCCCAAGCATACAAGCCATAGCGTCCGTGGTTCTGCAACCACGTCTTTTGCTTCATCCAATCATTTATTTCAACCCAGCCTCAACGAAACTGACTCTAGGACAATGAACGCAGCTATCCAACCAAAAATGGTTGAAAATGCTCTATTAAACCCTATGGATTCTGCCACGGCAAATCATTTAACCGACAAACAAACCTTTGCATCAGAACCTAAATCTAGCCAAGAAGCTCCAAACAGCTATGCTTACATTGACCCTTGGGACACAAGCACTGCACAACAATCTCAAAAAAACAGGCAAAGCAAGAATAAAACTTTTAACCCCTCACCCAAACCAAACAAGAATGCTTCATCAAACACAATTGCCTTTAATAGCTCAAAAAAGGCCTTGCCCGTTAGAACTAGTCTTCCCTACTCAATTAAAACATCCTCATCATCATTAGAACAAAACAACCCGCGTGAAATGGATACTCCGCAAGATGAAGACGAAAACGAAACCCCTGCTTATGAAACAGCTGAAAAAAACAACTATACTTTAAAATTAGAACCTGGACTGTGCTTAGAAGAACATTATTTATCCAACATAAAAGCAAGATTAGAGGGCCCGCCAGATTATATCCCGCAAGAGCATACAAAAGCGCCAGAAAGAATACAGTGTATAGGCTTTTCTGGGCAACTCAATGTCGTTTTTGCTAGAGATCACGTTTTATTGGATAAGCCTGGCATTGACTTTATTTTACATATTCCAGTTCCAAGCATGAAAGGCCCAAAAAAGATGGCCAATGTCTATGGAATAAAAGAAGACAAATCTTATCCATTGGGCCAGATAATTATGGGCTCTAATGGCAGTGGCTCTGCCGGCTTTGATCTAGCTATCTATAAACTTGATTCTATTGACGGAATCATGGTATCCGACTTGGAAATTGTGACAGATGAAAATGTTAGACAGTATTGTTTAACCAATAGCCTACCAAACGCTGGCTTTTCTATTGACGCAATTGAGCTGGTTCATTATTTTGTACAAAAAAATAAACGAGATGGAGACACTTAACATGTTAAACCTTAAATCTAATTTTTCATTCATTACACTCTTTTTAAGCTTGGCTTTAAGCCCATTGTTTATTACCTATGCCCAACAAGCAACCTTTAATGACGTTTCAGAGTTTAAGCAAGCCTTTCAAACAGCTCAGGAAAAAGAGGGCATCCAAGTGGCCATTGTCATTGATCCTATATCCAAACCTTATCGCATTCAAATCATTGATTTTGGAAAAACTTCTGAAAAACTTTTTGCGTATCAAGCTTTGGAAAAAACAGGTTTACAAATCATGTACCACCCAAGCTACAATAACCCAGAAACAGGATTTTTCTTAATCGGTTTAAATGGCATCAGCAATCAGAAATCGGTTGGCTGGTCTTTTTCTCAGTGGCACAATGAAAAACAAGAATGGTACAACGATACCTTTGAATGTGAGCTGGATGGAAAACCAGACACTTGCTTTTTTGCTTTAGGTGATTGCCCACTAGAAGACGGTTCTATTATTGGTCTTTCTTTTACAGGTTTGGATGAGTCAGACTTACCCAAACACAGACCCGTTGATTTAAAACAATAGCTCAAAATTGTACAACAATTGTTAGAGGCTGAAACTTATTGCTAGTTTTCAGCCTTTTTTATTAAATGCACGTATCATTAACAATTATTGACGCATAAAAACCATCTTGCTAGATGTATCTGAATGAAAAAATTAACTTTTAAACCTTTCATTATCCTTTTGCTTTTAGGCTTGTTTTTATCTGGTTGTGATCAAATCAAAGACTTGTTTGCTAAAAAACCAACTTTAAGTGAAGCTGAGTCTGTTGCTATTGTCATCCCTAAGTTTATTCAACAATTTTCTAAATCTAAAGATGAACCGGGAACCCAAGTGGCCTTAATCATAGACCCGCATGAACACGGCACGCCATTTTTTGAAATTGTATCGTTTAATCAAGATCCCATTTTTAATCAAAACATTGTCACGGCTTATGATGTTTTACAAAAAGCCCACATTGACCGACAATACCACCCCGGCTACAAAGAACCTCAAGTGCTCATTTTATCCCTTAACAACATCACCAGAAAAAAGATCAATGGCAAAGCACATGACTGGGCTTTCTTTTACTTAGACAACAATCAATGGAAACTGTCTCCTGAAGGCGTAGGTACCTACAAGTTAAAAGACGGTGATGTCATTGGTTTTTCATATTCAAGTTGGCAAAAGATTGATGGTGAATTCAAACCGGAAAAAACACCTCTAAACCTTAATAAATAGGGTTTACAGGCAATTACCTAAAATTTTTTGATTGTTGTTTTTAAGAACTCAATTGCAGTTTGTTTTTATAGAACCTGACAGTGACTGACTATTTGCTCTGCGTCAATATCATTCATAAAAACAAACTGCGTTTTATTTAAAGCATATAATTTAATTTGTTTTTAGCTTAAATTAATTTTTTATTCGTTGCCTTCGTCATCACCAGCAACATCATCAATACCACTGTCATCATCACCAGTACCCGTCTCATCATAAACACTGTCATCTGAAGACGCTGATGAATCCATTGTATCTGTAGCGCTGTCTGAACTTGAACTATCATCATAGGATGAATCATCGCTTGAAGAACTACCATCACCGTGAATGGACAAGTCTTTTACTTCACTGACCAACCAACCAGCAACCCAACCTTCGTTGATTTTATACCAAGTTTTACCTGATACCTCTTGACGATCTTCAACCGTGTAGGTTTCTTTATCATTGATGGTTCCAACAACTCTGGTTTTTTCTGTTGCCGTATCTTTTGTGCTTGGTATGTTTCTAATATTAACATTACCTGATTTTGCTGTGATTTGTGTTTGAGCAAATGCACTTGATACAACAAACATTAAAGCCAAAAACATTATTTTTTTCATAAAATATCCTCCGTGCGCACCATGCGCTGATGTAATATTCTGCCTTATTTATTCTATTTGTCTTTTTATTTTTTATTTTTTTTACATTTTAAAAAACATTTTTAATTGCAAAAGCTGGGCAGATGTGAGTCTAACGTTTCCACATTTGCATCCAGGAAAAACCTGTAGAATACTTTTTATACGGCGGCATAATATCCTCCTGAGCTTCCTTTACATCACTCACAGAAATAAACGCTCGCGGATGATTTTGACGAATCAAATCCATACATTTTTTTAAAAGCTTTTTGACCACAACAATATAAATAATACTGACTTCTCCGCGATGCCCGTGACCCTTAGATACAGTATAGCCATAACCAGCTTCCTCTAAAACACTTAGCAGGTCATCAGAATTTTTTCTTGTAACCAACCTTAACATCACTTTACCTAAAGCCAATTTTCCTTCTACAAAAATCCCAACAAATGTGCCCGCTGAAAATCCCGCCGCATACGCAAAAGCATTGAGTAAGCCGCCTAAATTTGCGATCACCTGTGATATAGCAAAAACCCAAATCAAGGTCTGAAAAAAGCCTAAAATTGCAGCTGTGTACTTTTCTCCACGTGTTACATAAATCACCCTAACCGTATCCAAGGTCATATCCAATAAACGGGCAAAAAAGATTAATATGGGTGTTACGTAATCTAAGCCATTTAAATTATCCAACAAAATATCCATTAAAATTACATACTACGATGTTTTACTTTATCCAAATCTTAAGCATAAAACCGCTATTATACTGTTTTCACTGCATGTATAGAGTTTTTTAGTTCATATATTATTGTACAAAGTTAAAACTTACCTTCAAATGTAAAGGCTTCTACTGGTTGGCGTTGGCTTGGCCCTTCTTTTTCTCTTAAATTTTCTGGCAAGTTCTCTTTTTCTCCCTGATAACCAACCGCAACAACGCATATCGCCTGATACTTTTCCTGATCAACATTAAGCACATCATAAATCTCATTGGCTTTAAAACCACCCATAGCGTGACAAATCATACCCATAGCATGCGCTTGTAAACACAATGACATCCACGCTGCTCCCGTGTCATAAGCTGCCCACTCATTTTCTTGCCCGGTTGAGTTAAAATTTCTTCTGGCAAATACAGCAATCAATACCGGTGCATGATTGGCCCAAACCTGATTGCTATCCACCAAAATAGATTGCATGCGTTTTAAATCATCTTGTTTTTTTGCATAAACAAACATCCACGGTTGTTCATTAAAACATGAAGGTGCCCATCGTGCAGCTTCAAATAATGCTTCTAAATCAGCAATTTCAACATCCTTGTGCATAAACGACCGGGGGGACCAACGCGTAATAAATTGTTTTTTTAATTTTCTACTATGACTTTTTCTTTGACTCATACGCACCCTTTCATTGAGAATTTTCACAATTACTTATTAAAAATTCAATACAAAAACAGATTCAATTGACAAACTTATAACACATAAGATAACTTTTAGTAAGTATCTGATTAAAAGTAACCATGAATTCTTCAAAAGAAATTTGCCCTATTCGCACCTGCTCAAAAATAATCTCAAGAGCATGGGCTTTAGAGATTATTTATCACCTTAGCAATGGTCCTTTATTTTATGGCGAACTCAAAAATGTTTTAAACAACATTTCAGCAAAAGTATTGGCCACAAGACTTAAAGAATTTGAAGCAGAATTAATTATTAAACGCACTGTCCTTCCTTGTAAACCACCCAAAGTTAAATACAGCTTGGGCCCTGTAGGCAAAGACTTGGTACCCATTTTTCAATCCATGACCAAAATAGGCAAAAAGCTCAGCAAAAGAAAGTAAGCTTTGATCATGCAAAAAAAATCCAAACCGTTTGAAACAGAACTTTTAAATATGTTTGCACAACATTCCCCTATGCCAGATAAAAACATGCACGTAGAAAGCACTGAATACTTTGATCGCTATATTGGGCCGGGAGATGCTGCCTTTTATTATGCTTTGCATTTAAAAAAAGCCTGCTCACGTATAGATTTTATGCACCTGGTTAAAGATGAAATTGATTTGGCACAAAAAAGACAAAGAAAAGCTTTTGAATTAAGACTTTTTCCCATACCTGAACTTGATTTTTCACCTGAACTTCTTACTGACTTAAACTTTAAACCCCCTCGTATTTTAGATTTTTTTTATTCTAAAGCAGATGCTTCCATTGCTTATTCTCAGCATATCAACAATAAAAAAGTTGAGTCCGAGCAAGATTTTAAGCTTTTACTTTCCTTGTTAGAACAAATTTTTGGGCCCCCTTCAGAAACTTTAAGTGAGTATTTGAACAATGGTTTAAAACATGAACTGGCTGATTCAAAAAACTTGGTTAGCGTTTATATTAGCTATCTGAACAAGCAACCAGCTGCTGTGGGTTGGGTAAAGCTATACAACAAAATTGGCTTTTTGTTTGGCGGTGGCACTTTAGAAAAGTTCAGACAAAAAGGCCTATACAAAGCCAATTTAATGGCAAGAATGCAATTCGCGCATCAGCATGGGGCAGCGTTTGTTGTCAGTGAATCTTCTCCTAAGAGTGCTATTGCTTTAAATAAACTGAATTTTAACCATTTAGGAAAAAGTCATTCTTGGGTTTACCGTTTTGATTCATGATTACAATAGCGTTTAAAAATATAAATATATTTTTTACATAAGACCTTGCTAATTTATTTTATGTGCTTAAACTACAGCAATTATTGATCACATTTTAGCAAAGGAGTTTTTGTGAAAAAAATATTTTTAACTTTATTAAGCTTGGCTTTAGTCCCGGCAGCATTTGCCGCAAAAAAAGTGCAAACTGTTGCTGTTGATAAAGATGCAAGCACCATTTCTTGGACAGGAGAAAAAATCACAGGTGATACCCACGTTGGAACCATTGCCATCAGTGAAGGTTCTCTTGAAATGAAAAAAAATAAATTAACTGGTGGATCGTTTGTTATTGATATGTCTAGCATTGTTAATACTGATGTTGAAGACACAAAATACAATAAAAAATTGGTTGACCACCTTAAATCAGATGATTTTTTTGCTGCTGAAAAACATCCTACAGCAAAATTTGTCATTACTGATGTAAAAGCAAAAAAAGATGGCACACATTCTATTACCGGTGATTTGACCATCAGAGATAAAACCAAACCTATTAGCTTTGATGCTGATGTGATGCAAGAAGATGGTGTTACTGTTGCCAAAGCTGAAGATGTTACCTTTAACAGAGCTGAGTTTGATGTTAAATACAATTCAGGAAGCTTTTTTTCTGTTAAAAAACTTGGAGACAAGTTGATTAAAGATGAAATTGTACTTGATATCGTTTTAAAAACTCAAAAATAATTTCTATTCAATCAATAAAAGCAGTGAGGTGATTTACCTCACTGCTTTTTACTTTTAAATACTTTTTAACTCAAACACAATGTTACTGAGTAGAACTCAAAATAGTTTTTGTACCCGGAAACGCTTTAATCACACCATCCAAAACCAACTGTACAGCAATGGCTGCAATCAAAAGTCCCATCACTCTATTAACAATTCTTATCCCTGATGGCTTTATTTTCCTTAGCAATACATGTGAATACCTTAACGCAAAATAAGTTAACAAACTAACAAATAAAATAGATCCATATACCGCTGCAACTTCATATACATTGTAAGCCTTTGCCTTTAAAACAATCACCATAGTAATAGACGCTGGTCCAGCCAAGAGTGGCATGGCCAATGGAATAATAGAAATATCCTCTTCTTCAAGAGCATCTGCTTGTTCTTCAGGCAGTGTTTTTGTTCTTACATGTTTTCCCTTAAGCATGTCCAAAGCAACACCAAAAACAAAAATACCTCCAGCAATCTGAAAGGCATTCAATGTGATCCCCATCAACTTAAAAACCAGTTCTCCTCCTAAAGAAAACAGTAACAAAATCAAAAAAACACTGAGCCCTGTTTTTTTTGCCATTTTTTTTTGCATCACTCTAGAAGATAAAACGCTGGGATGAGAAATAAAAAACATGGATGCCCCAAGAGGATTAACGGCTGATAATAAACTGGATATTGTGATAATTAAAAAATTAAATGTTACAAACTCCGTACTTACATTAGCAGAAGAGCTGAGTATAGTATGCAAATCATTCATTGTCGTACAAGTAGCAAAAAAATATTAAGATTGTATAAAGGTTTAAAAAAATAAAGCTCTCATTGAGAGTAGATTCATACATTTGCCAAACTATCTTTTTTAAATTACAAGCAAATGCTATGCAAAAATTGATTGTAGCTTACATATTTTTTACATCCTTAGTTCTTGCTCAAAATCAAGCTTGGCAAGAGCTTGAACAAAAAATGCGCCCTACAGTTGTAAAACTGTATGTAGCCAACAGCATAGGCTTGGACAATGATTTTCCATACAGCGGAACAGCCACAGGTTTTATTGTTGATAAAAAAAGAGGCATTATTGCTACCAACCGACATGTAACCAGCATCAGCCCTCTGACACAATTGAGAATTTATTTTTTTAACAACCGCTCAGTTCCTGGCAAGGTTCTTTATGTTGATCCATGGCATGACTTTGCTTTTATTCAGTTTGATCCTAAACATGCAAATATTACATTTGAATTGGAAGAAGTTGTTTTAGGGCAACACACAAGTGTTAAACCAGGAGAAAAACTGATGATGATTGGGCATTCTTCTGGTTCAGATTATTCCATAAAATATGGCAATGTTAACAAACCCTTTGTTAGCTTTGCGGTTACCAATAGCTCAAGGTACAGTCACCACCTGCATTTATCTTTGCCCAGAGCTGGCGGAGCCAGTGGCTCACCTTTGTGGAATAAAAACGGTGAAGTTGTTGGTTTGCATTCCAGTGGGAAAAATGATGAAAGCTATGAATTAAGAATTGATTATGTCCAAGATGCGCTTGCCTTACTGCAACAGAAAAAACAACCCCAGCGCGGTGATCTATTGATGCATCTAGAAACTTTACGCGCCTCAACAGCTATTGAAACTTGGGGCTTGCCGGAAAAATACATTCAAGCTGGTTTAAAAGAAAACAAAGACTTACACTATGTCTTGCAAATCTCCAAACTCATCAGCAACAGCGAAACTTCAAAAAAACTGTCTGTAGGAGACATCATTGTGGGCATCAAAGGTCACAATCAAAAACAATACCTTCCCATAGGCTACTCTTTGTATGAATTTGATAAGCTGGTAAATCAAAATGTAGGAAAAAAAATTAACCTGCGTGTTTATAGACAAAATAAAAAGCCTTCACATTTTTTTGAAGTCTCTCTCAATGTGGAGGATGCGCATAAACATCTTCCTAAACGTTTTGTAAAATATGCAGGTGCCGTTTTTCACCAGGTTACCCCTAGCATATGTTTTTATTACAATTGTGACTTAAGTGGTGTATTTTTAAATTCGGCCGATGTTGGCAGTACATTTGATGTTCTATCAGGGCGTCTAAAAGAAGATGGTGAGCGAACCAATGAGCGTGCTATTTTTATTTCACAAATCAATGGTATTGCCGTAAATAATTTGAATCAGCTGGTTAAAGTTTTAAAAACATTACGCAATGGCGATTTACTCAGCATTGTTTACAGCAATTCAAATTATTTTTACTCCGGTAAAAACGCCAGTAGCCTTGAACTGTCTACAACCACAGATCCTTTACGCATATTTAAATGGAATCAAAACAGTTTAACTTGGGAAAAAGAGTAGCAAAGCTAAATTTGAGGACGCCACCTGTATAGGTTTAAATTAATTTTACCGGAATCATCAAACACAACGCCCTCTTGTTTTAGCAATTCTTTTTGTAAAAAGTTTGCTAAACCTTCTTTTCTGAGACTAATTTTACCATGTGCGTTGACAACTCTATGCCAGGGCACACCATCTTCTTTTTTAACTGCATTGAGCGCATAGCCAACATGCCTTGCATAATGTTTAAAGCCTATTTGTTTGGCAATTTCTCCATAGGTTGATACTTGACCATAAGGTATTTTTTTTACTTGCAAATAAACTTTTTTAAAAAATTGTCCTTGCTCAAGAGAGCTTTTTTTAACCCCTGTATTCATTAAAACAAATATACCTTTACCACCACATACACACAATGCTAACTTAACGGATTCTTTATGAAACGTAAAAATTTAACACAAGGGCCTGTTGCAGCTCACATCATTAAACTGGCTTTACCCATGATGGTGGGTGTTTTTTCAATCATGGTCTTTAATTTGATAGACACCTATTTTATTGGTCGTTTAGGAACAGATGCATTAGCTGCTATCAGCTTTACGTTTCCTGTAGTGATGTTGGTGGGTAGCATTTCTTTTGGCATGACCATGGCCATGACCAGCATGATTTCACGTCTGATGGGTGAACAAAGAAGTCAAAAAATCAAACAAACTGTTTCTGATTGTCTGTGTTTTGCTTTGGTCATTGTATTGTTTATTTCACTCTTTGGTCAATTAAGCCTAGATTGGGTTTTTCAAAGCCTTGGCGCCAAAGACCACTTAATGCCCTTAATTAAAGACTATATGCAAATCTGGTACTACAGCATTATATTTTTGTTAATCCCCATGATGGGCAATGGTGCCATTAGAGGCTTGGGAGACACTTTGTTTCCAGCCATTGTTATGTTGGTTGCCGCTGGCGTCAATGCTATTTTTGATCCTATTTTAATTTTTGGCTACTTTGGTTTTCCAGCTTTTGGCATTAAGGGCGCAGCGTACGCAACCGTTATCTCTAGAGTTTTTACCCTTATAGCCGGACTTTTGGTTTTACATTATCGAGAAAAGCTTTTGGTTCGTCCGTTTAAAAACATACAAGAAAGTTTGCAACACATACGTGATCTCATACGCTTGGGCATTCCTGCAGCCTTAAATAATATGATTGGCCCTATTTCTATTGCCATCATCACCAAAATGATTGCCCAATACGGTCCTGAGGCCATTGCCGGTTTTGGAGTGGCTTCAAAAGTAGAGTCCTTTGTCACCATTCCTTTGATGGGTATAGCCGCTGGTCTTGGCCCTTATGCTGGACAAAATTTTGGTGCTCACCTTAATGATCGTTTAAAACAAGGCATTGCTTTTGCCAATAAAAGCTCAACTGTAATTTTATTGATTATGGGTTTAATCTGCGTGATTTTTGCCCAAAATGTTAGTCAGCTTTTTAGTAACAATCCCGAGGTTATCCGTAGTGCAACCATTTATATGCAGTCAGTTGCCCTAAGCTATGTTTTTTTGAGTTTTCTGGCCAACACCAATTCTTCTCTAATTTCAATGGGAAAACCAAAACTTGCCTTGTGGATTACCATTTTAAGAACGCTGATCTTGTATATTCCCTTAGCCTTTGTTTTAAGTTATTTTTTTAAACTCAGTGGCATTTATTATGCTGCCGGTCTTGCCAACATTTTTGCAGGTCTTGCTGCCTTGTACTATATTCGAAAAACACTCATGGCTTGTTTTAAACCTAGTATTTTAAACAATCCATAAAGTGGTTTTAAGCTCAAGTAATTCTTAAGCCATTAAGGCAAGAACGGTCTCTTTTAAACTGGTCAATCCAGCTTGCTCACCAATAGCTATACTTTCTTCTTTATTTTTGCCATCTAACCAGTAGGCTTTTAGGGCATACATGGCTCCAACACGATTGGAGCTTCCACAATGAACCAATGTTTTTTCAGAACCAATATTTGCAAGCATTTGACTAAAAGCCTCAACATTGCTTTTGGATAAATCATTGGCACTGGCAATATTCAAATGATGGTATTGTATACCTGTGTCAGCAAACCATGTTTTTTCTTCAAGCGGTGAAGGCATTTCATCTTGCCCTCTTAAATTAATCACATGCGCAAAACCTTCTTGTTTTAAGACTGGAACATCTTGCGGTGAAATTTGCCCAGAGCACATTTGGGATGATTCTTCATTAAATACATAGGGTGTTGTTAATTGCATGCTGCAAGGTTAATCGTTTTTCACAAAAATGTGAATTGTTTTTATGACTTCATCTAATAAAATAAAGTTAATGCCATCGCATTGGTATTGGTTTTTACTGACCTGACAGTCTTTGATGTCTTGTAATTTTTTTTCACTTGCTCCAATAGCCAAGCTATCACGTGTTTTATAATCCACATTGTTCACTTCAATCAAAACCAAGTTGTCTTGCTTAAAATAAAACCCTAAACCCTCTGCATAGCTTTCATAATAAACATTATTTTGTTGATTGATGGGGTTGGCTTTATTTTTTCCTTCTCCCAAAGGCAACTTGGCTTTTATATCTTCCACACTTGTCTTTAAAAAAAACTGCCCCGCCTGTTTTCCTGGTTCCAATAAAAAATCATCTTCTACAAACACAGGAACCTCGCTGGCTTGAAAAGAAAAAATATCTTTTAAATCAGGTCCAGATTCATAAACACCGCGCACAGGTGGCTCACAGTAATCTTGGGCATGCACCACTGCTACAAAAAAAATAAGGCCTAGTTGAACTATTTTCAATTTTATATTCATTGAAAGATCATTATACCTAAGTTCCCAAGAATCATCCACCCATCTTAACTTTAGTCTAAACCCTTTGATTTTTATTATTGATTATTATAAGACGCATTGCATGAGATTTTTTGTACTAATTTGTTTTGTTTTACTAAGCACAAGCTTTGCTGGCAATATCAACCAAATGCTAGGACACCATCATATTGAATGCGATGATTGTGTATATGATAAGTACTCCAATGTATTATCTGTTTATATTAATAAAAATAAAAAACTTATGCTCAATGGGTTTACATTATCTATTTTCAAACCTGACTACCTCCCTGATTTTACCTATCAGATTGCTTTGACTGAAAATTGCTCTTCAAAACTATCTTTGGCCTGTTTTTACAACAACACTGAGAATCAATCCTTCACTTATTATCCTGGAAAGCATGAGGCAGTTAGTTTTACTTTCAAGCCGGATTATCAACCTATGATCCATGATAGCTTGGCAAACCTTAGTTTAGAAATTGATCCTCACGCTTATGTGCGCTATCAAAAAAACTCAACTCAACATACACTGTCTTTATACAGCGATAATCCAGCCCAACTTGAACTTTATTTTAATGACGAACTTAATACACCCATTTTTTCACTTTACAGTAACAAACTGCATGCACCCTTAAACTTTGAAGGCATTGCGCATACACAAAACCCTATTCCCATTCAACTCAAAAGTTTTACTGCACACGGCGATAAAAAAACATTTACACCTATCGTCTACTTGTCTGATGAGCACTCCCTTGGATATTTAGATATCAAATTGCATAGTTACCTACTGAACTCAGCCCACAATTCATCTGGATTAACCTTAAATGAGAAACATCTTTCTGCAAGCCAATTGCTTGCCAGACTAATTACCAAGAGCTACATCATTCAAAAGTTACAAAACCATTACCCTGATCTAAGGCAAGTTGATGACAGTGGTTATACCAACGAACACCTTGTAAAACAGACTGGTCGCAACTATTATATGATCCGCATCGCCAATGAAGAACTTTATCAGCTGCTGAATTATTTACAAAGCTGGGCAAAAGATCATCCACCCCTACCCAAATTAACCAAAATTTTTATTAAGAACAGTTCAGACCACGACTTAAGTTCAGCAGACACTCAAGCATCAGTTCTTAGTTTCTCTGTGGGATCAAAGAAAGTGTATACCCATATTGTAAACCAAGAAATCAACTTTTCTCCTAGCATGGGTTTACCAGAATTTTTTCACGAACTTGCACATGCTTACCATAATATACTCACTTATGATCAATCGTCATATTTTAACGATCTATGGCAAAAAGTGAATGATGAAGATTACAAACAACTTGTATTTGGCAATGAAGATCTTTACTTTCAAGTCTGGAATCATGATTTAAAGGCTTCTGCTGAAGCTATTGCTGTTTACTCAAAAATATTAAGTGGAGAAAACCTATCCCATACTGAAAACCAACTGTTGCACGATCTCTCTAAAAGGCCATTTTGTGGATATATCCGGCCATATGGGAACTTCTCACTCCAAGAAGATGTTGCCACCTATGTTGAAGAGATTAAAAGACATCCTCATCCGCAATGGTGGTCAAAACTGGTTAATGCTGAACAAAATGTTTGCGCAGATAAATACCAAAATAAACTCTACCTTCTTAAACGTTATGGTTTTATTAGCAAGTCAAGTTATGAAAATATATTTAGTACAAACAATTCAAATTAAACTGCCTTGGCTAAAAAAATATCTATTTATTTCAAAGCTTGTGTATAAAAAGTGCTAAAACTTAAGCAAAATCAATCCATAGATTGAATAGCACTGGCCATGTTTTTGTATTTTTGTTAGCTTTCTCATATGAAAAAACACAGTCTCATAATTATGAGCAGTTTTCCCTCTAAAGAGCTGGCTAAAAAAGTAGCTCAAGTTTGTATAGAACAAAATATCTGCGCCTGCGCACAAATTCAAAGTCCTATGACATCCCTGTATAAATGGGATGGTACTATTGAAGAAAGCCAAGAATATTTAGTTTACTTTAAAACTTTATCGCATTTAGAAAAAAAGCTATATGAATGCATTAAACAGCATCATACTTATGATTGCCCTGAAATTATCAGCATTAATCTGAGTCATGTCGATGCAAACTATCAACAATGGATGTTAGAATCATGTCAAAAACAAACAACGCTTTAAATATAGGCCTTATTACAGGAGGCGGTGACTGTCCCGGTCTTAACAACGCTATAGCCGGCTTAATCAAAGCCAGTTTACCTGACAACCGGGTCATTGGCTTTTATCGTTCATGGAATGGTTTAATTGAAAATCAATTTATTCCTATGGACGCAAGCATGATTGATGAAATCAGTCATCAAGGTGGAACCATTTTAAAAAGTGCCAAAAGTTTTCCCCTCAACTCACAAGACAAATTGGATAACATCACCAAAACCATCAAGGAACATGCTTTGGATGTTTTGGTCATCATTGGCGGGGATAGCACCCTCTATGTAGCCAAGCAAATTCATGAAAAACTTGGCATCCCCATCATGGGCATCCCAAAAACCATTGATAACGATATCCCACACAATGACTTTAGCATAGGTTTTGTCAGCGCTGTAGAAACTGTCTGCCAAAGCATAGAGCAAGTTAAAACCAGCGCAAAAAGCCATAGTCGTGCCATGGTCATTGAAGTGATGGGTAGACATACCGGTCATTTAACAGCCTATGCTGGATTAGCCTCAAATTGTGATATTATTTTAGTTCCTGAACACCCCGTTCGATTGGATCAGCTCAAACAAAATATTCTTAAGCGATTTGAAGGGCAAAAAAAATACTTGCTGATTGCCGTAGCTGAAGGGGCCATATTGCTGGATGAAAATGATAAGCCAATACAAATCTTTGAACAAGATGAAAGCTTTAAAGGCATGAGTGCCAAAGGCGGTATACGCTATGGCGGCATAGCTGATTATATTAGTGACTGGATGAATGATTTTGTTGATTGGGATGCCCGTTCTTTGGTTCTGGGCCATTTGCAACGCGGTGGTGCAGCCAGTGCTATGGATAGAATTCTGGCTTTTTCATTGGCTGCAAAAGCTGCTGAGTTGATTAAACAAAAACAATTCAATCAAATTTTAGGCTTTAAACAAGGAAACATTATCCATACAAGTTTTGATGAAGTATTTGCTGACAACCAAGAACAACAAAAAACCCTCCCAGAAGAGTTTTATCAACTTTGCATATTAAACACTGATTAAAATTTCTGGCTTTAGCGGCTTAACAAATTTTAATTTTGCTTTGTATACACCCTATTTTTTGTTAGCATGATGTATTATTCCAGCAGTAAAACATACCTCTTTTAATCCTATTCTAAACAATATCATCAATTATTGTTTGCAAAAAAGAAATCAAGCCCTTTGCTTAACCGTCACGCTGACCTTTATTCTGATGTTAAAAGGTTTGGTCTTTTTTCATACCTACGGTGGAATCAGCCAAGACAGTGCTTGGTTTTACAGTACTTCACACAATCTTGCGCTGCATGGAAAATATGCATCCTCCCTTGTGCCAATAGACAGCAATTACACTCCGCAAAAACAAGACTGTATCAATGATATTTTTGCCACCTGCGCGCTTATTGATGAACACGGATTCAATTGGTTTGACCTGCATGCGACTGTGGGCCCTGTTCATACCCTTGCAGCAGCTATAACTGTATTTATTTTTGGCAGCAATCGATTCTCCGCTGCCCTTATCCCATTTATGGTGATGACACTTTTATTCATGCTTGTGCTTGGACTAACTGCAAAACATTTTGGCAAGTTGGCTTGCTTTTGTGTTTTTTTATGTTTCTACACTTTACCTCAAATTTACATGGAATATATTTATCAAAACTATGCTGAATCTACCGGACTACTGTTTTTTTTATTGGCCTTACTATTTTATAAAAAAAATCAACTCAACCTATCAAGTCTATTTTTATCTTTTGCTGTTTTATGCAAAGTCATCTACTTTATTCCAGCATCAGGTTTTTTAGTGGCTGTTTTTTTAAAAAAGCCTTTAAAAGCCAGTTTTAAATACTTAACATTTTTTCTCATCAGCCCTGTTTCTTGGCTATTGATAAAAATCATTATCATTATTAACATCTTTTCTTTTCAAGCAGTAAAAACCTATTTTTCTGCAAGTCTTCTTAAGTTTTCTTATGGTGGCTCTGGCACTTCAACCTTTAATCATTTTGATTTAGAAAAAATATTCAAACAGATTCAAACCAATATAACCGTGTCATATGATCTTGGGGTGTACAGCATTCTTGTCTTTTGGCTTGCCATTGCTTTTGTGCTTTATAAAAAACAGGATACACTGAAAAAAATCTTTTGTCTTAACACCTTGTACTTGAGCCATTTTTTTTACATTGCTTGGTTTATTATTTTAAATAAAACCGGTTGGTTTAGACATCTTTGGGGGCCTATGTTTTTTGCTTGGTGCCTCTTTGGAATATTTTTATCGTTATTGATTCATGCTTTGTTTGATCCATCTAAAAAACCCTTAAGTGCACGTCTTATTGCCTTGGCCGCGCTTGTGTTGATTGGCTTTAATTTAGATTATCCAACCTACTCTCATACTTTTAACATCTCTCAAAAAAAGTTTGAACTATGGCATGTAAAACGGCACTCAGCTCGTCCAAAAGGAGGTATAGGATTACCGGTTAATCATATACTCAATTGGAAACCGCAAAGCGAGGTGGCAGATTTTATTAAGCAGGAGCTGCCAGAAAAAAGTATATTTTATTTTTACTCTTATTACTACGGCTTAGAAGCTTTAACTTTTATAGATTTTATGCCGCATAGTTTTTATTTTTTTCAAAAAACAGATACGTCCATAGACTTAAAACAAAATGCTTACTTAATTTTTCCTCCCTACAACAATAATTACACTTTATTTTCATCTGTTGATTTTATTGCAGAAGATCACAACGAGCCTTACAGTTTATGTAAAACCATGATCTATAGCAGACCGTCTTATTCTATTTGCAAATTATAAGATTTATTATTTTCTTTTTAAATTTAATTTTTTGGCAAATCAATTCTAGGGAATAAGGGGTCTGCCTTTTCAATTTTCACATCCGTATTGAGCACTGAAAATTGTTCTGCTTGATCAATATTTGTATTTTTTACACCTAGTCTACAAAAAAGATTTTGCATTTTTTCTGGCATCACCGGTTGTAACAAAATGGCACAGACCCTAATGGTTTCTATACAAAACCCTAAAACATGCCCCGCTGCAGACACGTCTTCTTTGGCCATTTTCCATGGCGCTTTTTCATCCACATACTGATTCACCAAGGTCAATACATCAAAGATTTTTGCCACGGCTTGATCTGGAGCCATATCATCAATTAAAGTTTTCACTTCAGCTTTTAAGGCCAAGACTTTATTTTTTAAATGTTTTTCTTCTTCACTCAAGTCTTGCATGGCTGGCATCTTGCCATCAAAATACTTGCTCACCAAATTACTGACTCTATTAAGTAAGTTGCCTAAGTTGTTGGCCAAATCCGTATTGATTCTAGTCACCACCAAGTCTTGAGAAAACTGCGCATCATTGCCCAAACGAATATCTCTGATTAAAAAATAACGTAAGGCATCCACGCCTACCATATCTTTCATATCCAAGGGTTTAACCACCGCGCCTTTGGATTTGCTCATTTTTTCATCATTGTTTGTTAACCACCAGCCATGGGCAAAAATGGTTTTGGGTAAGTCCACATTTAATGCCATCAGCATGGTAGGCCAATACACAGCATGCGTCATCAAAATATCTTTACCAATCAAATGAATGGCACCATTGGGACGCTGCCACCACTGTTTAAATGTTTCTTGTTGTTCATCTTGCTTTAGTCCAACTGCTGCAGCATAGTTAATTAAAGCATCAAACCAAACATAGGTGACATAATTTTTATCAAAGGGTAACTCTATTCCCCAACTTAAACGCTCTTTGGGACGGCTAATGCACAGATCATTCAAAGGTTTTTTTAAAAAGCCTAAAACCTCGTTCTTTTTACTTTTGGGTAAAATAAAATCATCATGGCTTTCAATGTAATCCACCAATTGATCTTGATAGGCTGACATTTTAAAAAAATAATTTTGTTCTGTGATTTTTTCTACGTCATTGCCTTGCGGACTTTTACCATCAACCAAATCTTTTTCTGTATAAAACACTTCTTCACTTTGCGCGTACCAACCTTCATATTCCTTGGCGTAAATTTCTCCCTTATCAAACAATTCTTGCAAACATGTTTGCACAACCGCTTTATGATCAGTGGCTGTGGTTCTATAAAAAATGTCATAATCAATGTTTAACTCTTGCCAAATTTGCGTAAAGTTCTGAGCCATCTCATCACAATGCTTTTGAGGGTCTTTGTTGGCTGCCAAGGCTGCTTTTTGTACCTTTTGCCCATGTTCATCTGTTCCTGTTAACAGCAAAGTTTCATTGCCATACAAACGATGATAACGGGTCAAAATATCTGCTACCACTGTGGTATAGGCATGGCCTATATGGGGAGTATCATTGACATAATAGAGAGGGGTGGTCATGTAAAAACGCTTCATGGGCTCTTACTACACCAAGCGAATCAGCAAATGCAAATTCTCCTTGCAATATTGCATAAATACAGGCATCACAATGCTGTGCAAACCCCTCCTCCCATACGCATTCTTTTTGGCGATAACCGCTTTTTACAAAACCTTGAATATCAAAAAACCAAGCAAAGCTTGGCACAAATGGGTGACTTTAATGAAGTCAATTTTAATGCTGAACAGGACGGTTGGAAAACCATTTTTGATCAAGCCAACACCTTTGCTTTGATGGCCCCCAAACAACTGTTTAAGGTCTATTTAAACAAGGATTTTAAAGAAGAGGATAGCAAAATTTGGGAAAGCTACTTAAAATCACCGTCTGATTTTACCCAAATTATTGTCTTTGCCCCCAAGCTGGATAAACGCAAAAAACTGACCAAGCTTTTGCAAAAACACAAGCTTTTACAAGAATGTCCTCAACCCTCTATTCATGAAATGAGTTCTTGGTTAAAGCAATTCAGCCAAGAAAAAAACTTAAGTCTTGATCCACAAGCAGCCACTCTTTTACTGGATTATATTGGAGCTGACCTAGCAAAGCTATTTCATAGTCTAGAAAAACTTGCCTTGTACAAACATCCTCAAAACCAAGTAAACGCAGAAGACATTCATCAGGTTGTTTTACAGTCCAGTGGACAAGATCTTTTCTCATTGATTGATTTGGTTTTTGAACAAAAAAAACCTGCTGCTCTTGAAACACTCAAATTCATTTTACAAGAGGGTGACCATCCTTTGGTTGTTTTAAGCTTACTGATTAGACATACCCGTATTCTTATGCTCTGCAAAACTCTTGCAGCCAGCCCCCCTGCCAGCATAGCCAAAAAAGCTGGGATTCCCCCCTTCACTGTTAAAAAATATTTACAGCAAGCAAAACGTTTATCCGGTCAGAAATTGTACCAAGTGTTTACACAGCTCAATCACCTAGATACACAATTTAAATCCAGCCCCGTTCCCGCTCGCTGGCAACTGGAACAATTTATTTTTAACCTTTAATCTGTATAAAAACATTTACCTGTGCCAATAATTTTTAAAGCTTGTTAGAGAAAGTAAACCCTAAACTACCGCTACATATAAAAAAGCCCGCATAAGCGGGCTTTTTTAGTTTATAGTATTTTTAATTTTTGTATTTAGAATGTTGCTTTAATTTCTGCACCCACAGAAAAATTCCAAAAGGTTCCACCGTCAGCAATATTGTTATAAATCACTCTAGCTGTTGGACCTGCAACCAAAAATTCATTCACAGGAAACTCATAACCACCGGCAAACCCTAAAGCCAAACCAAGGTCAGTTTCTGCTGAGACACTGGTTCCTAAAACATCCGTTTTAAATTTTATTTTGGATAAACCGATAGAAGGTCTAATGTAAGCATTGTCTTGCAAATAATATTGGCCCGCCAACATAAATCCGTTATTGCTTGTGTTAACGTCATTTTTTGAATAGCCGGTTGTAAACAAGTCTAGCATACCAATCCATTCATCTGTCAGTTGATATCCTACTCTTAAGCTAACACCAACACCTGTATCAGAATCAGTTTCACCACTATCTGCGGCCACACCAACACCAAAGTTTAAATCTGCCGCCACGTGAAAGCCATTGTTTTCTTGTGCTTTTGCTGTGAAGCTAACTAAACCTATGCCTAAAAGAACTGTTAAAAAGAATTTATTTTTCATCATGCTTAGCTTTCTATTTTATTTTTAAGTCAAAAGCAAAGAAAATTTACTCCCTTTACGTTGCTGGCATAGTGACACTTTTTGCGCACCTAGGCTGAATTAAAGCTACCCCTTGACCGCAATGTCCCGGTGATTACCTTATAAGTGTCTGTAATTATAGCATTTAACAAAAGCCGTTTTTGGCTTTTAATTTGCAATATAATATAGCAAGACACTTTAGAAAGGGGTTGTTTATGAATCACATCATTAAACAAAAAGAAGAACAAGAACGTTCAAAAGAACAATTTGAACCGATTCCTCTTTATATTCCGCAGTTTGATATGCCAGCCTATGAACCCCGTGAAGAAGATGAACTCAGTGAAAAAAACAAAAGCACCACTGAGCGCGGCGTCTGGACCACAGAAATATAATCTCAAAAGGTACTGCCTTACTTTTGAGTCACGAGTGAACGTACAACCGTTTTTAAAGTATTGCTTTTTGAAAAACTAAACTCTTTTCTCCGCAATGAGGTCTCAATAAGCTTGTTTTGTTTATTATTGAATGGCTTATTCAACCAATCAATTCTTTTTTTAAAGTTCTTGGGTATCTCCTGGGCAAGTTTACCTTCATAGTCATCAAACAAAGGAAATAATGCTTCTGTTTCTTTTTTAACAAACCTTAGACTTGAGTATGTGTAATCTAAAACACTTTCACTTAAGTTGGCCACAACTGGATTTCTATATACATACTTATAAACAATGGCTTGATGCAAGCTTGTTGCAATCAGTGACCATTTATAGGGTCCACCAAAAACATGATTGATTCTGCCTGCTCTATAGGCAATTTTTCTGCTCATTTCACGCATGAAATAATTCATTATTGCATCTATATTAGCTTGAGGTGTCCACAACACCATATGAAAATGATTGTTCATTAAAACAAACGCCTGTACTCTGGCATCATAAACGTCAGTAACCGTTTTTAAAACTTGTCCGGCCAAAAACCAAACTTCGTCAATAGGGATATAAAACCATTCTTTATTGTTGGAACGTGCATACACGTGATACGGATACTCTGCTACTCTTATAAGGTGTTTTCTTGGCATATGGTTTAACCTACGAAGCAAAAATTTTGCCAATCTCAAAAGTAAGGCCGTACCTTTTGAGAAAATCATTGACGCGCGTAGCCTTGCGCAATATAAATGTAGTATGTTTAAAAAAATTGCTGCATTACTGATTATTGTTCTTTTCTCTGTCCCATCTGTTCAAGCAGAAATGACTTCTGCTCCTGGTGATTATTCTTTGCGAATTAAAATGGGCCCAGCTTTTAATGTCCAAAACTGGGAAGATCAACTACGCGTTGGTGGTGAGTTTGATTATGAAATGGGTTACAACATGGGTGTAAACTTTTTAACCTTGGTAGGCGTTGGGGATAACTTTCGTTTTCAAATGATTCCTAGCCTACGTTATGATTACTTATATATTGGCCCTGCATCATTTCATGGTTTATTGGGTCTTGGTTATGGTCGGCTTGAAAATCAAAACACTTTGGATATGCGTTTAGGAACAGGGATTGTTTTACCTCTGGGTGATCATTATGAAGTCTCCAGTGATATTAACTTCTTTACCAGTCTAGCTGGTGCCAGTGGCACCCCAATCACTATGGAGTGGTTATTGGGTTTTGGTTTTAAGTTTTAAATTTGAATTTTATTTACTCACATAAACAAATTCACCATTATCTAAGTTTAAATTAAATAATGCTTTGAGACTGTTCCAGCCAATAAACAAGGCCCTCTGATGAACGGGATCAACAACAATATCCGATAAAATAAGATTAACTGGACCAAAACGGTCATTAACATCAACAATATCGGTCCGGTTACCTGTTGCCATATCCACCGATACAATCAAATCGTCATTTGAATTTAAGGCGATGATTTTTGCATTATCAGCATCGAGAGATATTGCTTCAGTTGTCGATAATGAACTTCCAGTACCCACACTATTGCTAGAAACAACCACTCTATCACCGGTAATTGGATCAAGCTCATAAATTGCAGCAAGCAAAGAGTCAACAACATAAAGCCTATCATTATTGGAATTGTAAACAATATCCGTCATTTGACTAAAATCATCTCCTGACCCCGTAGATGCGTCAGCAACAATGCTTCGATTACCGGTAAGCACATCAATGGCTAAAACCGCATGAAGAATTCGATCGACCAGATAGATGGTATTGTTGTTTTCATTGTAAGCTATACCAAAAGGCAATGCTATATTGCTTCCTGTACCTGTCATACTATCAGAAATAATGGTTCTACTGCCGGTGATCAAATCCACAACAAACAGAGCATCTAAACTATTGTCACACACAAAAGCACGATTATTGGGTAAGTCTAAAACCAAATCATTTGGGCTGGTAAAATTGGGCCCTACACCAACGCTATCACTTGATACAATTGTTCTGTCACCGGTATTTAAATCAATACTGAATAAAGTATGTGCCAAACGATCTAAGACATAAGCCCTATTGTTGACCCAATCCAATTCAACTGCCTCAATAAAATCCAAGTTTTGTCCACTGCCAAGGTTGGCTTGAGATGCAAGTGTACGGTCACCGTTACTAACACTCACTGAGTAAATAATGTTGTTGTCCCGATCAACCACCCAAGGCTGATTGATGTCACTTGGGTTAAGTACCACATCTACAGGTGCCGTAAAATCTAAACCTAAGCCAACTGAACTGTCTGATACAATAGTTCGATTGCCTGATACAATATCGACAGCAATCAATGCTGCTTGCGCAGTATCCGCAACTAAAAGTTGGTTGTTTGCTGCATCAAGTGCCAATCCATTGCTTCCCATCAAATTGGGTCCAAGACCGGTTGAAGCATTTGATAGTATTGTTCGATTGCCATTGGTTAAATCAACGGTAAAGACAGCATTGAGTGAAGCATCCACAACATATGCAAGATTATGAGTGGCATCAAATGCAATATCATTTGGCTGAGAAAAATTGGTGCCTGTTCCTACACTGCTGCTAGAAAGTACGCTTCGATTTCCTGTAGTTACATCAATAGCAAAAACTGCACCGTTAAAAGTATCTAATAACAAAATCCGATTCAAGCTGGCATCAAATGCAAGCCCAGCAGGAAATAAAAAGTTTGTGCCTGTTCCAACCGCACTGCTGGACAAAACACTTCGATTACCAGAACTTATATCAATTGAATAAACCGCATTATTGATTCGGTCACTGACAAACAATACATCATTTAAAAAATCTGCGGCCAACCCTACTGGAAATGTAAAGTTGTCCCCTGTACCCGCATCAAAAGCAGAAAAAACCTCTCTATGCCCTGTATTTGTATTAACCCTGACAACTGCCCTTAATGTTGCATCAGCAACGTAGAGTGTATTTTGGTTGCTGTCAAAGACCATGTTTTGCGCAGACAAAAACACCTCTGACCTGACAAGAGTAACAAAATTTTGTTCTTCGTATTGGCTTCCATCTTGTAATACAACATGTGCATCAAAATTATTACTTCCCAAATCAAGAGGCAAAGAAACTTCCCAGAGTGCATAGTTTGCTGCCAAGGGTTGGACATCAACACCACCAAGGACAAATTCTGACACAAGGCCATCGCTTTCTAAGCTGCCTCTTACAACAAGCATTGATGCCGAGGTCACCGCATTGCTATTGGGATAGTGCACTGATATGTTGACATCTGTTTGAGGATTGAATTGGTCGAGAACAACCTGAAAACCAAGACATGATATCAAGCTTGATAAACAGAAGGCGACAAGCACCATGATAAACGGTTTTTTAACGGGCATAGATCTCCAAACTACTTAAAACTGTATTTATTTGGTGCAAATACCATATCCATTTTGGAACGCAATGTATTGATAAGAAAAGTTTGACGTATAGCTTACTTTCCGTCTCCTTGGCTCGCCTGCATAAAGCAGACTCGCTTATCCAGCTTGCATCTTCTCGGCTTTTCCCGCTTCGCTCTCTTTTACAAGGGGGCTCACGCCCCCTTCAAAAACAAAACGTGGTTTTGTTTTTTCATCCCCGTGGGCTCGCCTGCATAAAGCAGACTCGCTTATCCAGCTTGCATCTTCTCGGCTTTTTTGCGCGCTTCTCTGCGGGCTTTGCCTTGGGCGAAATTTCTTTGTTCTTCTTCAGTTTCCGGAATTAATTCTGGAACTTCTATAGGTCTATGATTCTCATCAATGGCCACAAACGTTAAAAATGCATCCGTGGTTAATTGTCTTTTCCCGGTTCTTGGATTTTCTGCCAAAACCTCTACACTGACTTCAAGCGATGTTCTGCCCGTATACGTGACTTTGCTTTTTAAAACCATGATATCACCCACATGGCCAGAAGCATGAAAATCCACTTTATCAATGGAGGCTGTCACCACATTGCCTCTGACGTGACGCATGGCTGCTACAGCCCCAGCCGTATCAATCCACATCATCACTTTTCCACCAAAAACAGTCCCTAAAGGATTGGTATCCCCAGGCAATACTTGCTGGATCATTTCTACATAAGATTCTCTTGGCGCTTTGCTTAATCGTTCTGACATAAACTTTTCTGTATCATTGCTTTGGTTTTTCTAAAAGGTAGCCGGTTACTTTTGTATTTTTAATTTTTGAGTACAAAAGTAACCCCCTTGTTTATTATTTTATAAGATTCACAATTCCTGAATGGATTTGCTCATCACAGCCTTCTACTTGCTGAACAACTTTATAAACATAAGCTCCGGTATTGGCAGGTCTTCCATTTTGCTGACCCCCATCCCATCCTTCTATTTCTGATAAAGCTTTATCCACTTCACGATAGAACAAATCGCCTTTGCGTGTATAAATTTCAAATGAAACAATATGAATATTTGGGCGTTCATCATTGTATATTTTAAAAACATCATTGATGTTGTCACCATTAGGACTAAAGGCATTAGGAATATAAATTGGATGGGCATACAGGCGATCCGGCATCTCTAACTCTTCTTCAAATTGGCAGCCTGCATACTGATATTCTAACAAGGTGACCTGCCCTAGGTCTTCCGCTGTTATATCAAGTGCTGTTTGTCTAACCTGATAATTATCACGAGTGACAACCACCACAGGTTTCAAAGGGTAAGGACACGAACTTGGAACCTTAAATTCTGCTTTATAATTGGCTGTTGTAATATGGACTCTATCTTCAACAGTACAACCCTTATCATCCGTAACTTCAACCGTATAATGACCCGGGGAAAGGTTTTCTATACCTTGAGTACTTTCTCCATTACTCCACTCATAAACCACTTCACCTTCAGCATTGGTCACATTGACCGTGGCAAAGCCTTCATTTTCACAGAGATGTCCTGGTGAAACGATATTGGCTTCCATATCACTGCCTTGAAGATCATAGGTATTAGACACTGTGCATCCAGCACGATCAAAGGTCATGGTATACGTGTACTCTCCTTCGGTTGCATCTGACAGTTCAACATTAAGAACATTGGTATCCTGTGTACTACCATCAGGTCGAGTCCAAGAAGTCTCTACATTATCATGATACGTTGTATCTAAATTCCACCATCTGGGCTCAGTATGAATTTGCACATCCTCTCCTGTACATAAGTTTCCATCAGCGGTTGCCGTGGGTGGGGTAGAGAATTCTAAATCAATATCTCTTTCCACACGGCAGCCTTGATTGTCTGTTATGGTTGCTCTGTATCCTGGCAAATTGCTCGCATCATTGATTGGAACTTCAAAAGCATTCCAATTACCGGTGTTTTCAAGCGGCGTATTGTTTTGATACCACTGTATATTTATAGGATAGTTAAGGCCTTGGGCCTCTTCCAAAGTAATCAACCCTGTGCCACCAATACAGTTGTAGCGTTTGCTTTCAAGTTCAAATGATCCTACTGGATCTTGTACGGCATTCACATCAATTTCAAGTTCACCTGTAACCACAGGACACCCAGGGTATTCAACATTGTATTGATGGATTCCCGATTCCTGGGCCACATAGTTGACATCATCGTAACGTCTGCCATTGGGAGCAATCCAAAAAATGTTGCTGGTATCACCACAAAAACCGATTTCTTTTCCGCATGGTTTATCTTCCATAACAATACTTTCAGCAGGGATCTGTGTAGGACATCCTGTAGTTTGACAGTCCAGAGCTACACGGCTCGAGTATGGAAATGTAAAAAACTGGTAGGCAATAAGCTCAATTTTATAAGCGTCACAAGTCTCAGATGCCGGAAGGTTGAGTTCCAGTAAAAACGTACCCAAACTCATGTGTTGTTGTAGCTCAGGAGACCATGGCTGTGGAATGGGGACAAAAGCTGCTTCGTTGAAACCTACAGGATAATTATCTATGGTTAACCCACCATTTGCTGCAAGTTCTGATGCACTTGTGCTTGTTAAACCAACACCATCATAGACCGCTTTCAATGGACCTTTCATACAATTGCCGCTTGAGCTCCCATCTCCAGGGCCATTCTCCTCACATGTTGGTCCCCACCAAAAATAAAACAACTCTTCATCATTCTTGCTCACCCTAACAAAGGTTGGGACTAAATAAGCATGCAATGAAAAATCATAATGTTTGGCCATACCTGCCGGATGGACAAAGGAATAACGGCTGTACTCGGTATCAAAATTGTCATTGGCGTCTAAATCTTGTCCGCACGCAATAGGCTCTATATTATTGACTTGCCCAAACGCCGTTGAAATAAATACTAGACTTAATAAAAATAATTTTCCCCACATAATGGACGCACTGTATCAATAAAACGTAACGCAATGCAAGCCCAAATTTAACTGATTTTTTGACCCTTCTTTTTCTGGCAAATATCATCTATAGTACCTAGCCATGATGAACAACAGCCTTTTTGCCGACCAACATTCTGAAAAGTCCCCCTTGGCAGAGCGCATGCGTCCTAAAACTGTGGATGATTTTTTGGGGCTTGAAAACTTATTCAAACGCCAAGGCATGCTGGAACAATTCACACAAAAACCTTTTTCTTTTATTTTATGGGGGCCGCCGGGCTGTGGCAAAACCAGCTTGGCCAAAGCTTTGGCCAGCTCTTGTCAATTGCCCTTTTTATCTTTTTCAGCAGTACTCTCAGGTATCAAAGAAATCAAAGACGTCATGGCCCGGGCCAAAAAACGTTTTGAAGATTATGGCCAAGCCTGTGTTTTATTTGTGGATGAAATCCATAGGTTTAATAAATCACAACAAGATGCGTTTTTACCTGCTGTTGAACGGGGTGAAATTATTTTAGTGGGAGCCACCACAGAAAACCCCTCTTTTGAAATCAATGCGGCTTTGCTCTCCCGCTTGCAAGTTTTCACCTTGCCTCCTCTTAATGACAAACAAATTGAATATTTACTTAAACGCTGCATAAAAGAAGATAAGGCTTTGCATGTATTTGCTAATCGCGTTGACAATGATCTCATTCCGTATTTAGCACACTTGGCCAATGGCGACGCCCGTTATGCACTTAATATTTTTGAAACAGCTTTGCATGCTTTAAAAAAAGATGAAACGCTCAATCAAAAAAAACTGGCCAGCCTCATTCAAAAAAAGACGCTCTTGTATGATAAAAACCAAGAGCAACATTACAATATTATTTCTGCCTTACACAAGAGTATCCGTAACTCCGATGCTGATGCCGCTTTGTATTGGTTGGCGTATATGCTTGAAGCTGGCGATGATCCTTTGTATGTTGCAAGACGCCTCATTCGTTTTGCCAGTGAAGACATTGGTAATGCTGACCCACAAGCTTTAACTTTAGCCATTGCAGCCAAAGACAGCTGTGCCTTTTTGGGCATGCCTGAATGCGCCCTGGCCCTGGCCCAACTGGTGATTTATTTGAGTGCTGCTCCAAAATCTAACTCGGTGTACGCAAGCTACAAAAAAGTACAAAAAGATTTAAAATCCGGTGAAGTTTATCCCGTGCCTTTGCACATTAGAAATGCCCCAACACAGTTGATGAAAGATTTAGACTATGGCAAGGGCTATCAATATGCGCACAATCATGCTGAAGCAACAACCAACATGACTTGCTTACCCGAAGCCCTAAAAGATAAGGTGTATTATGAAGGTAAAACACAAGGCCAAGAAACTGCTTTAATTGAACGTTTAGAACAGTTAAAAAAACTCCGGCAAAAATAAATAATCCTAAGAGTAATAACTTAATCCAAAAACCGTAAACTTATATTTGCATTCATCTTCAGTAAATGCTATGCGTCATTATGTTATGAAGCAAAGTAAAGTTTTTATTTTTCTTATCCTAGGATTGTTTGCTGCGCACAATGCCTTTTCAAGAACTATTGTAGAAATTTTCCCTGAACGCCATTCACCTACTTGTAAACGAGTAAAACATGATCATATGGCATTTGCACTTGATCATGAAAATTACTACGTCGCGGTAGATGGTTTTATTTGGGAGAAAAACAGACGGCTTAAAGATACATTTATTGTTAATGCTGAATTTTTCGAATTGCGTGATCAAATTATCAATGATGATACAAAATCAATCATTGGCTTAGAAGATCCAAAAATTCTTGCCTTGGGTGGACTTGCTAAAGTTATTTTCTTTATGACTGGTCAATCTCAAAGCCTAGAAAACGAGATAAAAACCATGGCCAACCTAGACGAAATTCCTAATAATTTAATTATGCCTTTGAGTGATCCAATGACATCTGATTTTCAAAAATTGTTGCATTCTCAATGGGAACTCATTCAATCTACTTTTTTAGAAGGTAAAGACCCAACTACGGTTGAGTTCTATAATAAAAATTTTTCTGATAAACTCAATCAATATTCATCAGAAAACTACTCTTTTGAAGAAGGGCAATACCCCAATGGACAAAAATTTACTGGTATTAATCTTAAAAAAGCCCTTGATGATGCCAAAAGAGAAATCACTTTTCTTAAAACTAAGATGGAAGAATTTTTAACAATTCTTGCCCAATCCAAGAAAACCTATCCTAAAAACATGAATCCTTATTTTGATATGGTAAAATCTATGCATCCAACATACAGTCATGCACTGTTTAATCAATATCCAAACGAAGCAGAAAATTATATTAAATATACCATTCTTTGGCGTAATTATCATTGGGCAAATATTGTTAAGCACCTTTTATCTGAAATCAACACCCATGATGATACATCTGATGAAGTGACTTACATTCAATTAATGATAGGGGAGTCACACTCCATAGGCTTCAAGGACTTACTACTTGACACCATCTCTACCCTTTCTGCAGATGATATTTTTGTTCATCCTGTTTGTAAGTAGATTTTTGTATTGACTGAAAAGTATGTTTAAAGCAAAACGTGGTTTTGCTTTTTTCACCCCACTATGCACTCGGCTGCATAAAGCAGCCTCGTGGACTCACTATTTTTTATACAACAGCACATTGGCCATGGCCATTAAGCCTTCTTGCCTGCCTAAACTGCCTAGCTTCTCCGCTCTTGTCGCTTTGATGCTGACTTGATTGGTATTAAGATCTAAAATTTTGGCTAGGTTTTGTTGCATACTGGGAACATACGGTGCAATTTTGGGTTGCTCAGTCATGATGGTGCTATCAATATTGGCCATATGCCAACCTTTGTCCAAAACCATGGCATAAATCTTTTGTAAAAACATTTCACTGTTGGCATTTTTATAGGCGGGATCTGTGTCAGAAAAATATTGGCCAATGTCACCCATGGCCAAGGCGCCGAGCATGGCATCACAAATGGCATGAATCAAGGCATCGGCATCTGAGTGCCCTGCCAGCCCCATATCATGTTCAATCTCTACACCACCCAAAACAATATTGTTTCGTTCAGATGTAAATGCATGAATATCTATGCCTTGTCCTATTCTAAACATCTTGCCTCTCTTTTAACTGCAACAATGCGGCAAACAATGCAACATCGGCTGCTTGGGTTAATTTTAAATTGATGTGCCTAGAAGGAAATACCTTAACCAAGCCTTGTTTGTATTCTGCCACTTGTGCATCATCCGTTGCAAAAAATTGATCGCGGATGGCTTTTTCATACGCTTGCGTAATAAAACTGCGTTTGAATATTTGCGGGGTTTGCATGGCCCAGAGTTTACTGCGATCCACGGATTCTTTAATTCGTCTCAACTCAACATGCTTAATGGAGTCACTGAGCGGAGAAGCATAAATCACACCATCTGCATCGTCGCAGACCTGAATAGCTTCACTTAAGTCCTCGCTGTTAAATAAACATCTAGCTGCATCATGTATTAATACATAGTTATTGTTTAGATTTGTTTGTTGTAAACCTTGCCACACAGATTCTTGCCGGCTTTGTCCGCCAGCCACGCAGTGTTTGACTTTTAAAAACCCTAAATCACGCCAAAACGATACGGGTTTGCTTGCCAAATCTTCTTCTGGCAAAACCAAAATAATTTCATCCACCCATGCATGGCTTTCAAAGGCTTGCAAGGTGTATTCAAGCACCATCTTTCCGTTAATTTTTAAATATTGTTTGGCTTGGCCCAATTGCATTCGAGTGCCAGAGCCTCCAGCTGGAATAACGACGCTCAGTTTATGCTTTGCTATAGACATGGTAAAACGTGTGCTTGAGCACAGAAAAATTATTCAAAAAATTTTTCTATTTTTTTCTCAATGCTTTCTTCATCAGATTCTTTGGCTATGGCCAATTCTTTGATTAATAAGGTTCTAGCCTTATCCATCATGCTGCGCTCACCAAAGGACAAGGTTTTGTCTTTTTTTAAAACGTACAAATCACGCATGACTTCAGCAATTTCAAAGACTGAGCCGGTTTTTATTTTTTCATTGTATTCGCGTTGTCTGCGATTCCAAGTGGTGGTGTCAATGACCACATCATTCTCTTTAAACACATCAAATACACGCTTGACTTGGGAAGCCTTAATCAAACGGCGTAAACCAACATTTTTTACGCCATTGACCGGAACCATCAAGGTCATTTCGCTGTCTAAAATACGGACCACATAAAATGACATGATTGTGCCCGCTATCTCTTTTTCATCAATCCGCTCAATTTGACCCACACCATAGGCCGGATAAACGGCTTTATCACCAATTTTAAAGTTGGTGTCTTCATCTGTACGCATTTTTGGCTTTTTTTTGCGTACTACTTCTTTCTTTTTAATGACTGACATGAAGGTCGCAATATACCAGTTTTTTAAAGCAAATACTAGACCCACTGGTCACAATTTATTGTTTTTAATGCTTAAAATTCATGCTTTAGGCGCTGTGTAACTGCAATTCTTGACTGATTTTATCCAAAATCTCACTGGATGTTTGAACAAACTGAATTCCCATACCACTGGGATGATTGGGGAAGGATTCCTGTTGTTTGGCCAGGGCTTTGCGCGCCCAAACCACCACTCCGGTAACACTGATGGTTTGATTGGTTTTGGGTAAAGTAAAAGTAAAATCAATAATACTGCCCACCGGTAGGACCAAATCTGCTTTAATAAAAACCCCACCTTTAGAGATATTCATGATTTGGCTACCGTAAAACAACTCCTGCGCTGCTTGACCTAATTGAATGCGTACCGCATAGCGTTTGGAACGTACAGGATAATTAAGACTCACCTTGTCTCCCGGCGCAAAAATCGTCCTTTGAGTTCAGAAACGCTTGTTTTTTCTTCCAGTAAAGTATTTTTTAAAGCCTGAACGATATGCTCAGTTGCTGCAGTATCGGCAAAATTATGCGTTCCCACTTGCACAGCACAGGCTCCAACAGCTAAAAAATCAGCCACATCCTCAGCACTTTTTATGCCCCCTATGCCTACAACCGGAATATCAAATTTTTGAGTCACTTCAAACACCTTGGCTAAAGCAATGGGTTTAATGGCCGGGCCAGACAAACCCCCAAAAATATTGGATAAATGTGGCGTGTTTCTGCGCCAATCTAGGGCCATGGCTTTGACTGAATTAATCAAAGACAAGGCATCTGCCCCACCATTGATGGCCGCTTGGGCTATTGCAGTAATATGCGTAACATTGGGCGTAAGCTTAGCCCACAGAGGTAAATATGTTACTTCTCTAATTTGAGCAATCAGTTGTTCCGCTTGTGCTGGATCTGTTCCAATATCTAAACCATTTTTAACATTAGGGCAGGACACATTGATTTCTAAAGCGGAGATACCTTCGTGTTCAGACAAATATTGCGCCACATCAATAAAGTCTTGCGGGCTTTCTCCATAAACATTGACAATAACATGTGTATCAATTTCTCTGAGCTGGGGGAGTTTTTCTTTAACAAAAGCTTTGGCGCCAATATTATGTAAGCCAATAGCATTAAGCATTCCGTATGGTGTTTCATGAATGCGTGGGGGTTGATTACCCAAACGTGGGCGCATGGATAAGCCTTTGGTGACAAAGCCGCCAATGCTTTCTAAATCCATCAGTTGCGCAAACTCTAAACCATAACCAAAGGTACCGGAGGCTCCCAAAATAGGATTGCGCAATTCTAATGTTCCTACCCTTGTGGTCATCAACATGGAGGGCACTTTATCGCTTGCTTAGGCTTTTAACAATAGTTTTATGCAGATTAGATATAAATTACAGGCACATGCTTTTATAGTTTACCTTGAAATCATTGTATTTTATTTACTCAATCAATTGCAAGGCATGAATCCTTATGCTGTACGATGACAAAGTATCATCGCCATCAGAACTGATCCAAAGACCAATATTTTGTGTTGGTTGCTCAAATTGATGGCTGTATTCTAGCTTACCGTTTTTAAATTGTGCTAAAGCAACTTCAAAAAAGTATTTTGCCAATGGATGCTCACGTTTTTCAAAGTCTGGGGATTGGGTATAAAACAGCAAGCTGTACACTTGATTTAACCCACCATAGTTAGCAGAAAAAGCATTTAAGGTTTTCAACCACTGGGGGGCCATTGCTTTTTGCAAAAAATTAAGTTTTTTGCTTCCCTGTTCAATCAAACCTATTCGTAAGGGAAAATCATCGGCTCCCATGCTTCCCGGTACCATGTCTTGGTAGTTCAGATCACCTTGCATCTGAGCACGAATCTTTATGCCTTTAACTGTTTTGGCTGTTGCAAAAGGATACACCAAAGCTGACGATGATTGATCAACGTTGATAAGCATATGATCATTGACGTTAGTTACGGTATTGGCTTTGATTTTGCGGTAATTAATCAACTCCCATTGCTGTACATCCAAATCAATCGCCACTGCAGACCGCACCATGCCGCCTAAAACTAGCAATAGCACCTTTATTTGACGCCAGAACAACTGGACCCCCCTAGCACACAGAACTGGGCACAAAAACGATGATTTAAGTAAACTGGTTTATCTGCTTCTTGCAAAGTATTGCCCATGACAAACTGCTCATCATAAGCCAATAGAGTACAGGGCATCAACACTGGTTTTGTTGCACCTTTATGTTTAACCAACATGCGCTCATGCGCACACATTTGTTGTTCAGGTTTTACTCCCAAAATATCCCAACAAGCTGTACTAATCTCAGGCACATCTTTATCATTGGCCATTTCAGGAAAAATAATTAACTTTTGTTCTAAGTCTAAATCAATTGCATAATACTCAAGCAAAGATTTATAGCCTGCTTGACTATCCGCTAAATTTTCTCCCAGCATGGCCCTACCTGCCACTGAAAGCTGAAAATCATTGGCATGCAACCATTGTAAACGCTGCATGGTTTTTTCAAACGTTCCCTCACCCCGCTCTTCTTCATGCTTATCTTTGCTATAATGATCCAAAGATACACGAATAAAAAACTGCTCTGGGTAATGCTGATTTAAATCAAGCAAACTTTGCTCATGTTTGTTTAACACTTTAAACGCATTGCTTAAAACCAAGGTTTCAAAACCACGTGACAGGCATAAATTTAAAATTTCTATAATACTAGGATTGATAAACGGTTCTCCATCTGTAATACCTATCATTTGGGTGCCTAGCTGACGGGTTTTGATTTCATCCAAAAAAGGCTCAACATCCTGGGCAGACAAATAAGCCAGTCTGTCATTTCTGGGTGATGATTCTATGTAACAATGCTCACAGCTTAAATTGCATAAGGTTCCGGTATTCAACCACAAGGTCTGTAATGCACTTAACTCTACTTTGGCCCTAGGCTCTCCTTTGGCCGTAAGATAGGTATTTTCAAATGCTCTGCTCACCATGGCCACAGTCTACCCGCGCTCATCATACAAAACAATATTTATGACAAAGGATTTTGTTTTGTGGATAGCTTTGGTACAAGCTCCTTTATATTAACTTAAGTGTTTGTTTTTATTGTTATTATTTTTGTCCACAGCTGTGGACAAGTGACCATATATGGTACCATATATGGTCACTTTTACGCGCCAACTCATAATACACTGCGTAAACTGTTTGCATTTTTTTAGAAAATTAGATTAAGCTGATTTCAATGTTAAAATCATTGCTTACGCTTTTGTTGTATTGCTGGTTCTGGACCCCTCTTTTTGCCCAAAGCATCCACTTGCATGCCCGCAATCATAGTGCTTGCTTGCAAAACCAAGTTGATGTGATCAAGTCCAGCTTAAACCCAGAAAACGACAGTTCTCAACAACATTACCTGATGTACGACCATGCTTATTTTGATCACAGTTTTGGTTTTATCGCTGCCAATCAAGAAAGCTTTAAACCCAATACCTTCTTCAATATTGCTGACACTGAACAAACCTTGTTGGCCACCACCCTTCAAGACTTAGCTAAATCTTTTGAGCAATCAAAAATCTTTGGTTTACAAGACACCTACAGTTTGTTGATGCAAAGTTTGTTTGAAGTCTTAGATTTTCAACAACATTTAAACCAACTCAAGCCCGAAAACTTAAAAGCCTATTGCGTTGGTGAGCCCCAGCACCCTAAACTTGAACAGCATTATCTTACGCTTTTAGATTCATTGCGCCTTTTTCATTATTACCTAAAATACGAAAACCCAGAGTGTTTAACGTTTTCAGCTTTCAAGGACAATGGCATCACATTGGATACAGTTGCGCAAATCATTCATATGCTTAGGGTTGACGGCGCTCCTTTTAATCTGTCACAATTGCAAAAAGATATAAAACGATTCAGCCATGTATTACCACTCTACAAACAAACTTTAATAGAACTCCCCCATCAATACCATACTTATGATTTGCAACGCTTCCAAGAACAGCTTATGCTGGATTTACCTGCCTTAGAACCATCCCATCAAAATCAACCCAAAGACTATATGTTGTATACATTAATTATTCCAAACTACACTGCGTTTGAAAACATCAAGCACTTTGCGCAAAGATTAAACCCCAATGACACCCTTCATATTTTTATTGATGCCTCGCGCTTTAGTCACTTGCAATATCTTTTGCAAAAACATGATTTTTCACTGATTGTCGATCCATGCTTTGGAAACGATTAAGTCGTATAACTTGAGCCCTTCGTAGCAAGATCATAAGCCTCTCAAAAAAATATTTAGCCTTTAAAAACATGCTACAATTGACATATAAAATTAAAATCTTTTAATATCAAATACTTAAAATATTAACTTTACTTACCTTAAAAAAATTTGCTAGACTATAAATGTTATTGGGGATTTTTAAATAAAAGATAACACAAAGGTTGATAATGAAAAAAAATATTTTTCTTGCTGTCAGTTTATTGACAACAGCAGGGCTATTAAACGCATGTTCAAATGTTAGCATTGGTGATCCAAACACTTTCACTCAATATGAAGAGGTCATTCAAGAACCTTTAATTGATCAAGAGCTAAGCTTCAGCCAGTCAGAAATCAATGACTTGTGCCAAGATTTAGACAATTACCCCAACGGCGTCCATCCAGACTCTGTAACGCCTACAGTGACCAACCCGGTCAATGGCCAGGAAAACAATAGTAATTTTAGACTCACTTTATTAAGCTCTTATGCTATTTTTAACAGTGTTTATGTTGAGATTAAAATTAATCCCATTGGTCAACCCGCATCTTTCTTACGCTTAGACGATGGTTACAAAGTTTTAATCAATGGTCGACAACTGCCTTATAAAGAAAGCACCAACACCAATGTTGGTTATTACTCTGATTACATTGATTTACGCCCCATCAACAAAGCCAACGTTTGCATTATTGATCCGCAAGGCGGCATTAGGTTTCAACAAATTCGCATGCCAGAAGCCGTCAGTTTTATCAATTACCGAACAAACGACACCTCAACCACATTTGAAGAAGGGGTTAACATTGAGTTTTCTCCCGCTTATCCTGATGTTAGAGGCAATGTCTGCATTGAACAATGTATTTTATCCTATGCCATTAGGCCGGCAGCACCGGGCGTCATGAGTTTTAATTTTAATACGCTCAGAGATGCCCAGTATCAAGAAGCACAAAATATTCAAGCCAACCCCAGCGACAGCATCCGCCGTTTATCGTATTCTTTCCGCAATTTATTGAACGAAGAAACGCCTATCTTAGGCTTTGGCAACAGTGAAATAACCGCCTCGACCACGTCATCTCTTTATTTGTACTATCCATATATTCCTTAGTGATTAAAAACCATAGCCTGACATGATCTTACTTTTTCACTTTAAAATCTGCCAAGGCCGCAAATGGATTATGGGTGGCTTTGGCTGGACCGTTTTGCTTTGGCTTTGCCGGAGCACCCCCGGAGCGTTGTCCAGGGTTATATTTTCTTGATTCTTTGTTTGCAGCAGAAGGTCTGTCCGCCGCGGACGTTTTGGGACTTTGCTGTTGACTTCCTTGCTCAGACAAGCGCATGCTCAAAGCAATTTGCTTTTTATCCAAGTTGACATCCATCACTTTTACCGTGACATGATCCCCTGGACTCACCACATCTCTAGGGTCTTTGACAAAGTCATGAGACATTTGTGAAATATGCACCAAGCCATCTTGATGCACTCCTATATCCACAAAAGCACCAAAGTTGGTGACGTTGGTGACAATCCCAGGACAAATCATATCCGCCTTAAGATCTTTGACCTCACTGATATCATCTCGATAAGAAAATACAGCAAAGGTTTCACGCGGGTCACGGCCTGGCTTTTCCAATTCCTTAAGCACATCTTCATAGGTGTACTCGCCCATCAAAGCTTTTAAGTTTTTACCATGCTCACTGTTTCTCAAAGCTTGTACGCCTTGAGCACCCATTAAGCTTTTTAAGGTTTGCCCCATTTTTTCAGCAACTTCCGTCAATGCCTTGTAACGCTCTGGGTGAACACCGGTGTTATCCAAAGGATTTTTGGCTTCTGGGATGCGTAAAAAGCCTGCTGCTTGCTCTAAGGTTTTGTCACTAAAACGTGAAACTTTTAACAAGTCTTGCTTGGATTGAAACAAGCCGTTTTGCGCTCGGTAATCAACAATGGTTTTAGCCAAACTTGGACCAATGCCGGCCACACGAGAAAGCAAATGATAGGAAGCTGTGTTCAAGTTAACGCCAACCGAGTTCACACAAACATCCACCACCAACTCTAGTCGTTTTTTTAAAGCCGTTTGTGAGACATCGTGCTGATATTGGCCTACCCCAATGCTTTTGGGTTCAATTTTGACCAGCTCCGCCAAAGGATCTTGCAAACGACGGGCAATGGAAATGGCTCCGCGCACGGTCACATCTAAATTGGGAAACTCTTCCCTTGCCGTTTCACTGGCGCTGTAAATACTAGCTCCAGACTCATTGACCATGGTCACATCCACTTTTACACCGGCATCTTTAAGCACTTGCCTAACAAAACTTTCTGTTTCACGACCTGCGGTACCATTGCCTACGGCAATGGCCTTGATGTCATAAGCTGCAATCACAGCCAACAAACCTTTGGCTGCCGCTTGCTTATTGGCCTCTGTATTTAAATGCATTACCGCATCAGACACATATTTGCCTGAGGCATCTATCACGGCCAATTTACAACCCGTTCTAATACCAGGGTCAACACCCAAAACAGCCTTAGGCCCAAAAGGTGCGGCCAACAACAGTTTTTTTACATTCTCAGCAAATACAGTAATGGCTGCAATATCTGCGGCTTCTCTTAACTCTTTATGTACTTCATTTTCTATGCTGGAAAGCACATAGACTTTTAGCGCCATGCGCGCCGCTTTATGCAAGAGGTCTTTTTCTGAAAAATTTTCCTCGCTACACGCTGCCGCGTAATACAATTCAAGCAAATGATCTTCCAAGCTTTGGCCGCTGTCTGGGGCAAAATCAAACTTAATGCTCAACTCTTGTTCCATCCAACCGCGTCGAATGGCCAAGTAACGGTGCGAACTGCCTTCTTCCATCAAGGTTTGCACAGCTTGTGAGAACTCAAAGTAGGGCTCAAACTTACTGTGCGGTTTGGCATTTTTACCTTTTTCACTGTGCAAAAAAGCTTTTTGAAAAACAATGTCTCTCACTTTTTGTTTGAGGTCCGCGTCTTCGCTTAAACGTTCAATCAATATATCTTGTGCGCCTTTGATGGCATCTTCAGCACTGTTGATTTTATGATCAGCATTAAGGTAGGCTAAAGCTACTTTTTCAGCGATTTCTCCATCTTGGGCTTTGGCGACGCCATGCCCACAATCCCACAACCAATTGGCAAAAGGCTCTAAACCGGCTTCTTTAGCAACAGTGGCTTTGGTTTTTTTCTTGAGTTTATAAGGTTGGTACAAATCTTCTAAAACCGATAGAACAAAGGTGCTTTCAATCTTCTTTTTTAATTCATCCGTTAACTTTTCTTGTTTGGCAATTTCGTCAACAATATAGGCTTGTCGCTTGATGATGGTTTCAAAATTTTCTTTGGCATCTAAAACAGCTTGTATGGCCACTTCATCCAGGCCTCCAGTTTTTTCTTTACGATAACGCGCAATAAACGGTAATGTTGCGCCTTCTGCACTCAACTCCAGTACGGCAGTGGCTGCTTTAAAACTAACCCCTGGACAGGTCTGTTTGATCCATGTTTCAAAATTCATGAGAAGGCATATTAAAGATCAAAGCCAATTTGGCAAGACTATAAAGTAAAAAAGACAATATTTTCTATTTAGGATTCCTAAGGATTTAGTTTTATTAACCTTTTTAAAAAGCTATTATTATAGACAATTTTTATAGATATATAATTTTTATTTATTTTCTTTTTATATGGTTTCTAGCTAACTGTTTATTCTTTATTAAACATATTCAAATGGGGTTATTATGAGACATTTATATCTAGGCTTTTTAACATTTTTTTCAATCTTTGCTTTTTTAAGCAACGCTCATGCGCAAGCACCTGTCAATGCTATTGCCTCTTATGCGCAGCACAAACACACCTATCTTATTGATAAAACCATAGATTACAGCAAAGATGACCAACTGCACCTGCAAGCCAATTTTTTACGCATTTTGGGTGACTGGACCATTAACATTGAGTTCACCCAAGAAAGCAGAAACAAAGCATTAAGCATTAAAATCAATGACTTTGAAAAAGTTGATGGTCAAGAGGATGTCTGGCAAAATGCAGAGGATGTTTGGTTGTATGGACAAAGTTTTCGTCTAAGAACCGTTGTGAATAAAGCAAACCGTTATTTGACTATCTACATTGAAGATCCTGAAGTAGACACCAGACAAAATGAACCTGAAATTGTTGATTTTCATGTCATCATGCAAGCCAGTGCTAACTACTAAGCTTGTTCATCATCTGGTTTTTTAAGCAATACTTTATTGCTTAAGGCATTTTTGGGCTTTTCTCCTTGTAAGGGAAAAGCCTGTTGCATACTATTGGCCAAACCGGCAATGCATTGACACAAAGCCTGTTGTAATTGTTTTCTTTTAAGTAAGGGCAATAACTTGTTAATGTGATCTTTAAAAATATCGCCTTTAAGCTTGGCTTGCACTTTTTCATTGCACAACACTACAACTTGCCGCTCCATCAGAGACACAAAAATTAATACACTGGGATGCTGATCAATGGCATGCTCATAGTAAGCCAAACGCGCCGCTTGCTCAACTGAATAGCGCTGATCCTTTTTGGCTGTTAGCCAACGGGCAAGCCATAGGTTTTCACTTAAACTGTAAGCCAAAATCATCATGATCAAAACCATCATGCCGTGCACACCAACACCCCACAAGCCAAGTTTGGGCAATGGTATTAAGGTAAGCGCACTCACATACACTGCAAATAGCAGCAAGGTTAACAAGGGAAAAATGTGGCCTAAGGTTGTTGAACTCTTCACCACCACCGGAAAAAAATCCAAGGCACATTTTTTTTCTGCGTTTTCAATTGCCTGTTCAATGGCTTGCGAGAAATCTTTTTTAATCCAGTCTTGAATCCATAAGGGTTGTTGTTCATTGTTTTGCATTACACATACTCCTCACCAAGAACCCGAGCTTCCACCGCCGCTGAAACCTCCACCGCCGCCACGGAACCCACCAAAACCGCTGCCTGAGGAGGAACCTCCTCCAAAACCACCACCAAAAAAATCATCAAAATGGTCAAAACCATTGCGGTTGCGTCTATAGCCAGAACCCTGCTGGGAATAACGCGATCTTGCAAAATAAAGCTTTAAAGCAATGGCCACAATAAAAAATAAAACAAATGGCCAAGGGATAGACTCTTGATTTGTACTTTTATTTAAGGCTTTAAATTGATCCCCTTGTGCAAAAACAATCTTTTTTTCTTCTGGGCTCAACACCAAATTACACAGCTGAAACACTCCCTGCATCACTCCCTTGTAAAACAGACCTTGTTTAAAATTAGGGACAATGTAGCGCTCAATGATTCTTTTACTGTAAGCATCCGGGACATCACCTTCTAAGCCTTGCCCCACCTCTACTCTAACCCTGCGCTCATCTTTGGCAATTAAAATTAACAGACCTTTATCGGTTTTTTTATGGCCTAGCTGCCATTGATCCGCAACGCGGATAGAAGCCTGCTCTATTGTTTCTCCAAGCAAAGATTGAACACTTAATACCGCAATTTGAACATCTGTCTTTTGATCCAAAGTGTATAAAAAACGTTCTATCTCATCTCTTTGTTGCGGATTAAATAAACCTGCCTGATCAACCACAGGCCCGGTCAATACAGGAATATCAATTCCAACCGCAAACACTGGCATTGCCAAGACAAGCGTTAAAACATACAATTGAATCGTTTTTATCAAGACGCTAATTTAAAACTCCACTGCTGGTGCTGTTTCAAGTTGCTCCGGCGTTTTTGTTGTGCTGGTCCACTGTGGCATTTTGCTGAACTTGTAAAACAAGCTATTCACCCAACTGCTGGGTGGAACCGTAATTTGGTTGTTAAAGTGTTTGACGGCTTCAATGTGTCGGTTGCGGGCCACGGTAATTCTATTTTCCGTCCCCTCCAACTGAGCTTGCAAGTCTCTAAAATTTTGATCGGCTTTTAGATTGGGATATTGCTCAGCAACCAACAACAAACGGCCCAAAGCCTGACTGAGTCCTCCTTGCGCATTGGCAAAGGATTCTAATTGTTCTGGGGTTGCTTTACTGGGATCAATATTCATACTGGTGGCTTTGGCTCTAGCATTAACCACGGCCTCTAAAGTTTCTTGTTCATGCTCAGCATAAGCTTTAACGGTTTTGACCAAGTTTGGAATCAAATCTGCTCTACGTTGGTACTGATTGGTCACTTCAGACAAAGTGGCATCCACTTCATTCTTGGCCATAGGAATCGCTTGAATCCCACAAGATGACAATGCTCCCATTAATGTTAAACTCAAAACAACATATACTTTTTTCATCATGTCCTATGTATAGGCGCAGAGCCAAACTTATGCAAGTTTTTGAAACACCAACAATCCAAACCCTCCATTATGCTTAAAAAAGTTTTCATGCCATTTGACTGATCGGGTTTTCTCTCTAAATTTTGCAAATAATTTTTAACTTAGCATAGTCTCTACAATAACTCTTTTAACGTTTTAACCACATAAGCCTGATCTTCTTCGGTCAAACCAGGATGCAAAGGGATAGATAAAGTTTGCTCAAAAAACTTTTCTGCCCCAGGAAACTTATGCCGTTGTTCACCATATAGTTTTATAAAGTATGGCTGCCTATAGACAGGTATGTTATGCACTTGCGAGCCAATACCTTTTTCTCTTAATGCTAACATAAAGTCATTCTTATCAAGCTTGCGAGATTTAAAATCAACTTGGATCATGTACAGCAACCACGCGTGCTCTTTATCCGCTTCAGTGCTGGGCAAATGACAGTCAACTTCTTTTAATTGGTTGGAATACACAGAAGCCATATTTTTTCTTTTTTCTAAAAAAGTTGGCAACTTTTTGATTTGGCTTACACCCAAAGCTGCATGTATCTCTGACATTCTATAATTAAAGCCTAAAACATGCATCTCATGGTGCCACAGTTTGCCTTTTTGATCTTCTATGGTTTGTATATTTTTATCAATACCATGGCTGCGATACAAGTTGCATTGTTGCAACTGCTCTGAATCCATACAAGTAACAGCCCCTCCTTCTGCCGTAGTGATATGCTTTAAGGGGTGAAAACTTAAAGTTACCAAATGCTCAGCGTGAGTCGCTCCAATAAATTTCCCTTTATACTTTGCTCCCAAAGCGTGTGAAGCATCTTCTATGACCTTTGCATCATAATGCTTTGCCAAAGCATTAATCTCATCTAAATCACAAGCCAAACCTGCAAAATGAACGGGCATAATGATTTTGTTTTTAGCTTTACTTTGTGCCAAGGTTTGCTCTAAAGCCGTTATATCCATATTTCCTGTAGAAGGATTAACATCAATGAATTGGTTTTTTGCCCCAAAGTGCAGGGCAGCATTTTGACTTGCAACAAAAGTGATGGGTGAAGAATACAAGATCGTGTCTTGATCGCAGCCAAAAACTTTACAGGCAATGTGTAAAGCTGCACTCCCACTGGACATAGCGCTAACATAAGGCGCCTGTAAAAAACTGGACAAGCTTTGTTCAAATTTCTCAACTTGCGGACCTTGCGTTAGAAAATCATCTTTGAGCATAGCCGAGACATAGGCCACATCTTCATTATCAACTGTTTGACTACCCACAGCAATAAATTTTTTATTACGCATACAAATCAAGTATATCACTATCAAAAGATACGGCCTACCTTTTGATATGACATGTTTTTTAAAGTTCCAATGTTTGTTATTGCTGTTATAATGAATATGAAACAGACAGATTTACTGTAAAATATATAATCTTTAAACAAGGGATTTCTTATTCCGCCACTGAATAAAAAAAATTTTCTAGCTTACTTCCAAGACCCCGAATACCGGCCACAAACCTATAGTCAAATTTGCAGGTCCTGGAAAGCGCGTGGTAGTTTACGTAAAAAAATAAAGGCTTTGCTTTTTCAATTTGAACGTGAAGGATACCTCACTGTGAGTAAGCGTGATACCTATATTGCATTAAAAAACCCAGAAAATAGCAGCTCTAAAGCCAGTAAAAAAAGCAAAAGGACATATAAAAAACATCCTCTTGATAAACCCATAAGCAAACACATGGCACATGCCACTGTTAAACCCCTAGAAGACCAGCTTATTGGCAGCTTAAGCAACCAACGAAACAATACATTTATTTTTTTCCCATTAAAAAAACGTCAAGCCTTACGTTTACATCTTTCACAACGAGTTGAACTCCCTAAAAAAATCAACTCTGATGATATTTATCACATTGATATTGAAAAAAAAGTGGTCAAGGGACGCCCTTTTTTTATTGCTCAAAAAATCAATCTACTGGGCTCTATTCATGACCCAGCCACCGACCATAAAATTATTATGGCAGAAAACAAACTTAGCCCATTTTTTTCAGAAAAAATTCATGACGAGTTAGATCTTTTAGACCAAAGCATTAAAGTTTCAAAACAACGTAAAGATTTTAGGGATTTAAACTTTGTTACCATTGACGGTGCTGATGCAAAAGACTTTGATGATGCTGTATGTTTTGACGGAAAATATTTATATGTAGCCATAGCGGATGTTGCGCATTATGTTCATGCCAATTCAGCTTTAGATAAAGAGGCTGCTTTTCGTGGCAATAGTTTTTATTTTCCTAACATGGTTATACCTATGTTACCCGAACTTCTATCCAATATGCTCTGCAGCTTACGTCCAAAAGAAGATAAATATGCCATGGTGCTAAAAATAAAATTTAATGTTGATAACCGTGTTGATCACTTTGATCTTTATGAAGGCATCATACAGTCTAAAGAACGCTTAACCTATGATCAAGTGGATGATTATTTTGATGCACCCAACACTGCTGTTCCTTTTGCACATGCAGAAACCGGAAAAATGTTAACTGCCTTAAAAACCTTAACCCAACACATGCGGGCATTAAGATTTGAAGAAGGCTCCATTGACTTTGACTTAAAAGATCATGTGATTCATGTAGATAAAAACTTTGCACCTACGCATATAGCAGAAAAAAAACAAACTTTAGCGAGACAACTGATTGAAGAATGTATGTTGTGCAGCAATGTTTGTATGGCTCATTATTTAGAAAAACTTTCACAAGATGTCACCCAAGATATGGCAGTATATCGTGTGCATCCACAACCAGAGGCCATTAAAGTTGAAGACTTGATCCATCTTTTACAAACTTACAATTACAAACTTCCACGAGACTTTGGCATTTCCAACCCACATGAATTTAATGCATTCTTAAGCAGTTTGGATGACAGCCCTTTATCTGAAGTTTTTAAATCCTGGGCCCTAAGGGCCATGTCACAAGCTTTTTATTCCGTAAACAACAGTGGTCATTATGGGTTAGGTTTTAGCCACTACTTACATTTCACCTCCCCTATTCGGCGTTACTCAGACTTACTTGTACACAGAATTATTAAAAACCATCTTCATAATAAAGACACCGCTCATGTTTTCCCTCAAAAATTTAACACGCTTGAAAATGTTTGTGTGCACATATCAGCGCAAGAACGTGTGGCACAAAAAGCAGAGCGAGACATGTATCAAAGAAAATCTGCACGTTTTTTGTATGATAAAGTTGGTAAAGTTTATAAAGCATACGTTGTAGGCATGAATAGTCGTGGTTTATTTATGAAATTTGAACAAGTGCCCATAGAAGGTTTTTTAGCCATTAAAGATTTTAAAAAAGGTTTTTTTGATTTTTTTGAAAAAGAAATGATGTTCCAAAACCGACGCAATGGTCATAAAATAAAACTCGGGGACACCTACCGTGTCAAACTGGCTAAAATCAACCTCAAAGGCGCATTTATTGATTTAATTTTAGCATAAATCAATTGAAAAACATGCGTTGCGTTATGTATTGTTTTTTGTTAAATTTTGCTGATGAAAAAGATAATGGTTTTGTTGTTCGCTGCTATTTATTTGTCTAATGTATCATATGCTCAATCTTGCCCTAAAATTGAAGGGGCTCGCTATATTTCTCATAACAGTGTTCAACACATTCAATCTTCTTTGCTTTATACCCTTACTGAATGCACTTACTCTATTTTAGACGGCTACAATTTAGAATTTCTGTGTGATAAAGAAAATTTTAACGGCCAGTACAGAATTATTCAAAGCCATCAAATGGGAAACAATGATCAATTGTTATCAAGTACTCAGACCCCTATTTGTTTAAAAAACGATAACTTTATAGTTTATAAAATTTTTTAAATGCTTGGTTTTTAGATTTATAAGCTTAGCCGCGTAAGATTCATTCCCTTGGAAAAACTCTAAATTTTTTACCATGTTTTTGTTGGATTTTATTTTTTATTTCAGGAACATACAGTGGGTTTGCTGATATATAAATCACTGTTCCCTCTGGTTCCTGATTGAGTTCTATTGGATTACGCACTGTAATATTGTATCTTTTGCTATTCCAAAACGTAGGGTTATCATCATAAATGCCAGCAACTTGAGAAACAGGAATGTTGTATTTTTTTAATGAAAACAATCCAATGTTTCCGGCTCCGTAAAATACAAAAGGTTTATGGGTTTCCTGTGCCAAAGTATATGCTGATTGAAAATGACTAATCATTTGTTCAACTTTTTTTACAGACTGCAAAGATTGGCTCTTAACATCAGAAGCTTGCTCTTCAATTTTAGAATTGGCTTGAGATTTTTTTAACAAAAAAAACATAAACAATTTTTTTTCTTCTACATTGTTTGCCACAACTTCTAAACCGCATTTTTTAAACAGATTATTTATAGACAAGGGCGTAAATTTTGACAGATGATCATAAGTAATAATATCCGTTGGATTTAAATCAAAATTGGGAACCCCAATATACAAGAGCGTTTCATCTCGCATACAAGCATGAACAGATTGTAAAAAATGAACTGGATCACCTACATGTTCAAGCACCCCATGACTTAAAACAAGATCAAAGTCCTCCTTAAAAAACGGCGCATCTTCTAGCAATGAAATACTGATATTGGCATCTTTTAAATTATCTTTAAGAAAGGGTTCACTTTTTTTATTGGGCTCAACCGCATATACCTTAAACTCAGAATGCTTTACTGTTAGCTTTTCTTGCAAACGTTTGAGCAACAAGCCCTTGCCGGTTCCTACTTCCAAAATTTTTTTCGCCCTCTGAATATTTTTAGGATCTATGTGCTCAAAAAGAAAATCCAAAACTGAATCAAAAAGTGTTTTGGCTTGTCCCTGATTAAACACCACAAACTCACTCTGACCATCTTGCATCAACAAGTCATATTCTTTTTCATAAAAGTCAGGGTCTATCTGCTGACTGGGACTAAAAACATAATCACAGACTTCACAGTAAAAAACATCTACTTTTTTCTCTATGGGTTTGGAACAGGAGGTGACAGAAACCCGGCTAGCAAAGACTTGACGGGTGTTGTTAGACTTACAGATTAAACATAGATTCATTCATCAAGCCTAGCATAGTATCCGATGATAAGGTAATTCTATAAACCTTAAGGTTTATTTTTATATTTTGCATAACTGGATAGTTTTTAAAAACTGTCAGACTATATTTGAACTTAAATAATATTAGAACAGCTTGTTTTACCAGTCAAAAAAGCTTGAGGGCAAGCATAATCCGCTCTGCCCTCAAACAAATGGTTTTATTAGAAATGACTTAACGTCTAGGACGACTGTCACGCCCACTACGGCCACGGCCTCTGCCACCACCACTAGTGCGTTTTCTGTCTCTGCCAGAACCTGGAACATGGTCAGATGAACCTGGCTCTAAAACTTCACGGTGAGAAAGTTTAATTCGGTTATTGCCTTCAACGTCTAAAACTTTAACTTCAATTTCATCACCTTCACTCACCACTTCTGACGCATCTTCAATAGGTTCCGTGGTTAAGAATTCACTGATATGACATAAGCCTTCTTTGCCAGGTAAAATTTCTACAAAGGCACCGTAGTCCATGACTTTGGTGACTTTACCTTTATAAATTTTACCAATCTCTGCTTCAGCAACAATGTCTTTAACCATTTGCATGGCTTTTTCCAAAGAAGCTTTGTCAGAAGAAGCTATTTTGACAATACCATCATCATTGACTTCAACTTTAGCACCACTTTCCTCAACAATACCACGAATCACTTTACCACCGGTACCAATCACGTCTCTGATCTTATCTGGTTTAATTTGAATGGTTTCAATACGCGGAGCATGTGCAGATAAATCACCACGGGTTTCACCCAAGCCCTCTTGCATTTTGTCTAAAATATGCAAACGACCTTCTTTAGCCTGTTGCAAGGCTTGCTCCATGATATCCCAACTGATCCCATCAATTTTAATATCCATTTGTACCGCTGTAACTCCGTCTTTGGTTCCAGCCACTTTAAAATCCATATCACCAATATGATCTTCATCACCTGAAATATCAGATAAAACAACAAAGTTATCATCTTTTTTAACCAAGCCCATAGCGATCCCTGCCACAGGAGCTTTAATATTCACACCTGCATCCATCATGGATAAAGTTGCGCCACAGACTGTTGCCATAGATGAAGAGCCATGTGACTCAAGAACATCAGACAATACTCTAATGGTATACGGAAACTCTTCTTTTGTTGGTAAGACTTTTTCCACCGCTTTGCGGGCTAAGAAACCATGGCCAATTTCACGTCTGGCTGGACCTCTTAAAGGTTTGGTTTCACCCACACAAAATGGAGGGAAGTTGTAATGCAACAAGAAACGCTCACGCGCGTTGCTAATCAAAGTATCTACAATCTGTTCATCTTCACTGGTACCTAAAGTGGTGCTCACCAAAGCTTGCGTCTCACCACGGGTAAACAATGCTGAACCGTGCGTTCTGGGTAAAACACCCACTTCTGCAGTAATTGCTCTGATTTCGCTTGGTTTTCTTTCATCCAAACGAATCTTATTTTCCAAAACATTGCTGCGCATATGATTGGATATCATTTTATCAATGGCGCTGGCAGCGTCTGCTTGACAACCTTCAAACACCGCTCCTTCAGCACAAGCAACGTCCATAACCTCATCTTTAAATACAGATAAAGCGGTATAACGCTCAATTTTTTCTTTAATGGTTAAAATTTCTCTTAATTTTGTGCCCCGATTCTCTTCAACCCAAGCCATCAATTCTTCAACTTTATTTTCAGGCGCAACAACTTCAAATTTGATTTTCCCTATTTCTTTTTGCACTTCTTCTTGAATTTGCAACAAAGGTTGTAAGCTCTCATGCCCAAACTTGATAGCTGCCAACAGTTCAGCTTCAGGAACAATATCTGCTTCACCTTCAACCATCACCACAGCATCTTTACTACCGGCAACCACCAACTCTAGGTCTGATTGCTCAATTTGCTCATGCGATGGATTACAAATATGTTCACCATTGATACGGCCCACTCTCACTGCCGCAACCGGTCCAGCAAAAGGAATATCAGACACGGCCAAAGCTGTAGACGCACCCAACAAAGATAACACATCCGGATCATTCACCCCGTCATAGGATAAAACACTGGTAATCACTTGGGTTTCACGCGCGTAACCTTTTGGGAACAAAGGTCTAATTGGACGGTCGGTTAAACGTGAGGTTAAAATTTCACGCTCAGATTGACGGCCTTCACGTTTAAAAAAGCCGCCAGGAATCTTTCCTGCCGCAGACATTTTTTCAATATACTCAATAGATAGAGGTAAGAAATCTATACCTTCTTTATTTTTTTTACCACAGGTTGCGGTGACCAATACCGCGGTTTCACCATACTGAATAAATGCAGAGCCATTGGCTTGCTTGGCCATTCTACCCACTTCAATACTGAGGGTCTCTCCATGAAATTCGATTGTTTTTTTAATCATTCTATTATTTCTCCTCTGGTTCTTTTCTCTAAGGGGGGAGCTTCCCCCCTTCTCGATCAAAAAGCGTCGTTTTTGATCGATTCAACCCACCCAGGGGAGATGCGGCACAAGGCCTCTCTCCCAGAACCATATAATTTTGATAGGTTTATTAATTAATAGTTAGTTTTTTGTGAAAATAAGAAGGTGTATCATTTAGTAGCGTATGCAGAGAGAATATGTGCGGTTTTATCAATCCGCACATAAGAAAACTGTTTAAAAAAGCAGTAATCTACTTTCTTAAACCAAGATCTTTGATCAATTTTTTATAACGATCTACGTTGGTTTTTTTGAGATAATCCAACAAACTTCTGCGGTTACCCACCATTTTCAATAGACCACGTCGTGAGTGGTTGTCTTTTTTATGGGTTTTAAAATGTTCTGTTAAATGTGAAATTCTATCGGTTAAAAGTGCCACTTGCACTTCTGGTGAACCCGTATCACCCTCATGTTGCTTGAATTTTTCAATAATTTTTGTTTTTTCCACGGTTATTAATCCTTATTTTATTCAATCTGTGTAGGTTTGTTTTTTTGCTAACCTACTTAAATGTATACACTTTTTTATTTTCAGAGCAGGAATATTACATACATAAACCCAAAACGCAAGCTTTTGTTGCACCAAACCCTTCACTTTTTATGCCCTTATTTTTAACGTTGGTCTATGATTTCACTTGTTTTTTCAGTTTAGTGTTGGGTAGACTTTTAACCTGACTATAGCTAGTTCAGTAGTTTTTTACATGCTCTTGCACTTTACTTCTTTAAAAAAAGTAAGTTACGGTTTCCTTTGCCAATTTAACCGCCCCCCACTACCCAATGCACATACTTAGGCTTGAAGGCTATCTAAAATCGCTTTCGCCGCTTGCTTGGGGTCTTGAGCTTGCATGATGGGTCTGCCAATCACCAAATGATCTGCGCCTTGTTCTATGGCTTGCTTGGGTGTCAGTGTGCGTGTTTGATCATCTTTTTGGGCACTTTCTGGACGGATACCCGGAGTTACTTTAAGCAGAGCTTTCAAACCAGGCTCAGCATTGAACAATTCCAGCTCCAAAGGAGAACAAACAACACCATCAGCGCCAGCATCCACTGCCATTTGCGCAAACTGCTTCACTTTATCTTGGGTAGCACCAGAAAATATCTGTTGGCTATCTTGCTCAGACATGCTGGTGAGAACGGTCACCACCAATAATTTGCTTTCACCTTTAACTTTAGCTGCTGCTTCTATGGATTTAAAACCACAACTGGCGTGCACATTAAAAAACGCCGCTCCCATATCCGCCACCACTTGGCTGGCTTTACCTACAGTGTTGGGAATGTCACAAAACTTGCCATCTAAAAATACACTGCTTCGGGCATTATGAATTTTATCGACCAAAGTCTGCGCGCCAAACTGAGTCATGGCCTCTAAGCCAATTTTAAACGTTCCTACATACGGTGCAAGCCGCTCAAGATTCTCATCAAACACATTTAAATCAGCCACATCCATGGCCACCATAATCGGGTTGTAGTCCATCGTTTTCTCCTTCATACATACGCACCACGAAGAAAAAGTTTTTCTACCCGCTCAACCTGTTGGCTGGCTTGCCAGCCAAAACTCGTTGTACAAAAATCTTTTTCTTCGTGCGTGCTGCTTCAAATTTACACCTAAAATTCTATGGCTTCATTGTTAATCGAACTATGATTTTGTCCATTAATCTGCTTAAACGAGATGCCGTTGATCAGCACCAACAGTAAGCCAATAGGGAAGAAGACCAACAACCAAAAACCCAACCAAAACACTGAACCCGTATAATCAAAGTAATAGGTGCCTTGGTGGACGTGCAACTTACCTCTTAATAAAATTAAAAAAATGGCCACTGGGAAATACACTAAAGCAAAAACCAATAGCCAAAACTTAGACCCTGAATATTCTACCCAACATGCTTTTTCTGACATAAGCTTTGCATATCAAGCTCATGGATAATGAGCAATTTTTTACTCTCTATATATGACCCTGCGACTTGACAAAAAACTCACTTCATAAGATGAACCCATTGAAGTAACAAATCTATGTCAGAAGAAAAATCAAATTTTAGTGCCATTGACCTTGCGCCTGAACTGGGTTACTACCTTGAATTCTTAGAAGGCAATGAAAAAGGCCGACGGGTTGCCATTGGCAAAACCCGAATTATTTTGGGTAGAAAAAACGGAGATATATTGGTCCGTGACATCCGAGTATCTTCCAGTCATTTGGCTATAGAAATTCATGGCCCACACATAAGGGTCACTGACCTAGGAAGCAGTAACGGCACCTTTATTGATGGCCAGTCTATAACCCAACAACAAATTCATCTTGGCCAAGCCATACAAATTGGTCAAACCTTATTGTGCATTAGACAAAATCCTAGAATTAGCAGTGAACTGACCAACTCATCACATAACTTAAAAACCGGAAGTTACTCCGGACTTTCGGGTCTTATTGATGAAGAGTTTGTTCACTATGAACCCAGTAAAACTCAAGTGGATCGTAAAGTTCAACGCCCCATCAAACCTGAAGAACGTGTGGTTCGTATGCGTATTATTTTAGGCCCAGACAAAGGTAAAAAATTTGCCATTCAGAAAGTGTCTTTTGCTATTGGCCGCATTGGCTGCCATATTTCTCTCAACGACGCTGACGTATCCAGAAAACATGCTATAATTGAAGTTGTTGAAGGGGGAAGAGTGATTATTAGAGACTTGGCATCTTCCAATGGTACATTTGTCAACCAGGAACGGATTAACAATAAGGTGCTTAATCCGCATGATAAAATTCAAATTGGAAAAACTATTTTACTTTTTGAAAGCGCCAAGGCAGATTAGAAGACACATACAAACATGAGTAAAGCAAACAAGCATAACGAAGTCTTATTGACTTTTTTAGAGGGTGAAAATGAAGGCGTAGAGCTGCGCATCATCCCTCCTAGAACATTGGTCATGGGACGCGGTGAAGATTGTGACATTTATCTCAGTGAAAAAAAAATCTCCCGCAATCATTGTCAAATTTCTGTTGAACCTAATGGCGTCTTTGTTCAAGACTTAGGCAGCACCAATGGTACATTTTTAAACGATGATATTCTCAAAGAAAAACAAAAAGCCAGCAACAACGATGTGGTGAGCCTTGGCACCAGTAAAATCAAATTAACCTTTGCTTTATCAGAAGAAGACGCTGCTAACATTGTCAAAACATCCAACTCTGATCAAATTAACACCCAAGATAAAATTCAGGAATTTCCTGACACTTCTCATAAAATTGAAGAAGAAGTTCCTATTTCAGAACCGCAATCAAACCCACAAACAGCCGCTAATTTGGACAGTGATAAGGATCAATTGGATGATTTAGACTTTGTCCATGATAACTCACTTGATGAAAAAAGTTCTGGGCAAGATGACTTTGATTTGGTTGATTTAAGTGAAAGCATAGAAGACGAAGCGGTTAATAGCGAACAACCTTCTATCAATGACACTTTTAATGCAGAAGATAATATTGACTTTGAACAAGTCAGTGAAGATTTTGAAATTGAACGCTCTGTCAACCATCATGAAGCTTCTTTTGCAAAAATAAAAGAAGAGCAAGAGCTTAAAATCAGCAACAATGCTTCCAGTGCACTGTCCGGCAATCTTTCATTAATGAGCTTACCCGATTTACTCCAAAACTTGGCACAAAATAAACGCAGCGGTTTATTACAAATTGATAAAAACAAACAGACCGGCAAAATTTTACTAAAAAATGGCGCTATCATGCAGGCCGATCTTGCTAATGTTAACGGCTTAAAAGCTGTGCATCGCATGCTAAGCTGGGATGAAGGAGATTTTCAGCTGTTGGCAACAGAAATAACCAGCAAAAACAAAGAACCACTGAGCGCAAACATTGAAGGCTTGCTTATGGAAGCCTTTAGACAAATGGATGAACTTAAAAAGTTAAAATCAACCTTACCCAAGTTTGAGCAAAAATTTGTTTTATGCAAACCCCTTACAGCACCTTTATCTAGGTTACATCCTAAAGTTTTAACCGTTTTACAAAATATCCTCAACGAAGGCACCTTACAAGCTGCCCTAGACATCAGTGAACTCACGGATTTAGAAACCGCCAAAGTCTTTCAATACTTGTTGGATAAGCAGTACATTCAGAAAAAATAATACCCTTGCGTTAAAAGTTAAAAATATGTTACCAGTTCATAAAAATTTTCCTGGGGAGAACACATGTTTAAACTTTTTTTATGTCTGTTGTTTATGAGTATTTTTTCAATCTACGCTCAGGGAAGTCCAACATGGAATGGCAAAGCAACCTCTACGGGCTACTTCTTACCTGTTAGCGGCTCCACTGATGCACACCTAAAACCATCCTATGATGGCAAAACCATCAGCAACACAGATTACTACGGCTGGACATGGGTCTATAATGATACCCAAAAAAACATTCAGCTAAAAAACAAAAACAATACTCCCACTTTGCAATGGAATATTGAGATTGATCCAGAAAATCCAGCGCAGTTTATTTATGGAGAAAATGAAAATTCAAGCCTTACTGGCCAACTGTTAAACAATGGTACAATTAATTTTTACCTAGACTCCTGCTCAGATAACAGGTGCAATCCAAAACTATTATTTACAACAACAATTAATACTTTTAAAAGTTAGCCCGGTTTTATTACCTAATCAGCATTGTCTTTTATTAACTGCAATAACCCAAAAGCTAAAATTGATTAGAAGTATTTTTATTGTGTAGGGTCTTCTTCATAAATGTCATTTCTATCAATGACCTTAATAAACAAGGAGCAGTCTTTAAGCGGCCCCTTTTGATCAGCCACGGCCGTTATATAATACCAGTTGCTGCTCACCGGAGTTGGGATGCCAAGGGTGGTTGAGGGCGTTATGGCACTATGGTTACAGTCTGAACCTCCTGGTGTATAAGAGCCATCAATTGCTTTTAAATCGCCAAGACCTCCGGTCACATTGTTTCCGGATTCATCAATTTGCCCTGCAATTGCCTCATACTGAAAATACACCTCTTCACCATTGCGTATCACTCTACCCAATAAATTCCAACCGGAGACTGAAGTATTAAATTTTTCTCTCCCTGTTTGATAATTGGGTACTTTAGCAGGGCTTGGCCCCACGGTTACATAACTTTCATTTTCTGCAAAAAAACTTTCCTGATACAAAGCAATAATACCTAAATTGTTGATGGCTTCTGAAGTTCTGGCTTTACGAATATAGTTTAAATAAATAGGGCCCGCAATCGCAGCTAAAAGGCCAACAATCACCAAGACGGTCATTAGTTCAATCAAAGAAAAGCCTACATTTTTATATTTTTGCATCATCTTCTTATTGTACCATAGCCCTTGTGTTAAAGATTGTTTTAAAACAGTTCCGCCAATATTTTTTCTTCAAGATCACGCAGATGCCAACCACTTTGACCGGTATCATTCCACAAAAAAGCAAAATAAACAGCCCCATATTTTTTTGTATTTGCCTGCCCAACCAAAGCAGTAACATTGTTAAGTGTACCGGATTTTGCCCTTATCTTGCCAAACATAGCTTTACTTTTAAAGCGATTGCGTAAAGTTCCGTCTTGGCCTGCAACGCTCATGGCATGCAAAAACTCAGTGCCGTATACTGGATGTTGGGCTGAAACAAAAAATAACTGTGCTAAATCATGAGCAGAAATTTCAGTTTGTCTAGATAAGCCTGAAGCTTTGTTTAAAACAACCGCATCTTTTAGTGGTCCTTTATTTTTTTTAAGCCAATCATTTAAATCAACCCCGTCTTTAGCTAAAGCATAGGACAGCATTTCAGCCATAAAATTATTGCTGTACTTATTCATCCCCCAAACAATATGGGTCAGAGGTTTAGATTTAAATTCCAAAGCAGTACCCATTGTTGCACAAGGTTTGTATTGCACATCAAAAACTTGTTTTGTTGCCAGTAAATTTTCTTTAGCCAACATATTTTTTAAAGCTTGCGCAAAATAAAACTCTGGTTGAGACACAGATCCATACAAGGTTCTATGTTTTTCATTGATCCCTATGACCCCATTAACATTAATGTTTAAGCGTTGTTTTTTTTCATCGTAGCTTACTTGCATAACAATACTTTTTTTTCCAGCACTATTAACCGTGTTGACCTGAGCATTTAAATGATAAGCATCCTCAGGCAAATCTGGATCAATTAAAACCGTAGCTTGTTGACCTTTAGCGACAGCAGGATAAACATGTACCGTCAATGAGTTAAAGTTTAAAGCCAAGGCACTTTGTGGGGCAACAAATGCTCGGTGGGCATCTCCAGAAAAATTTTTCTTTAGGCCATGCTGTACCGATAAGTCACTATTATCAATAATCAATGATTGAATTTTATTGATGGACTCTCTACGCAACATTTGTCCCAACAACCATAAATTTTCACTGACAAAATATGGGTCTAAGCCTCCTTTGATACAAAGTTGCCCTTTATTCAACCAAAGCTTGGTAGAAAACTCATGCGCTTGTCCCCAATGCTCCAAAGCTGCCGCTGTTACCAAAATTTTTATTGCTGATGCTGGATTTAAAGTTTTATGTGCATGTTTGGTATACAAAACCTGCTGTTCATTAAACATATACAAACCAATATTATTTTGTTTAATTTTAGCTTTATCAAGCACCCAATCAATGCGTTGTTCAAGATTATCAGCAGGTGTTTTTGCCATAGCCTTCTGCGGATGCATGAAGCAGCCTAAGCAAGACAGAAAAATCATTAAAACTTTATTTGGTATTTTCATTGTGGATCAGTTTAAGGTAATGCAATGAATATGCAACAAAATGCACGCAAAAAACAGAAAAGCTCTTGGCCAATTCAAACTCTAAAACGTCGCTTGGGTCAACTCATGATGATTGGTTTTGATAGTACGTATTTAAATAAAGATGAAATCAGCTTCATCAAAAAAGTAGACCCTGCCGGGGTAATTTATTTTAGGCGTAATTTAGATAGCCCTGAACAAAGTCTAGCCTTATCACAAGAAGTTTGGCAACACTTTGCAACACCCCCTTTTATTGGCATAGATCAGGAGGGCGGCCGCGTAGAACGTTTAAGTAAACCTTTTACCCACTTTCCCGGTAACCAAGCTTTGGGACAAAGTTATGAAAAAACCCAATCTCCTAAATTGGCTCGGCAACAAATCAATGCCATATGCAGACAACTTAAAAGCATTGGTGTTAACTTGGATTTTTCACCTGTAGCAGATATTCACACCAATCCCAAAAATCCAATTATCAATGATAGAGCCTTTGCCAGCACCCAAAAAACAACCAGCAATTTGGTGGGTCTTAGCGTTGATAGTTTTAATCAAAATAACATTATTTCTTGTGCTAAACATTTCCCAGGTCATGGTGACACCCTATTAGACAGCCACTTGGCCTTACCCAGCGTTGATACTTCTTTAAAAACACTGATGCAACGCGAGCTTAAGCCTTTCATTAGAGCCATTGCATATAAGGTGCCTATGATTATGACAGCTCATATTGTTTACAGTGCTATAGATCCACACAACATGGCTACTTTATCTCCTTTTTTCTTACAAACTCTTTTACGCAAACGTCTTGGCTATGAAGGTCTAATTGTCAGTGATGATTTGGAGATGCATGCTGTGGCCAAAAATAAAAACCTATCTTCTGCTGCAGTTGAAGCGCTAAATGCTGGTGTTGATTTACTTTTGGTGTGCAAATCTTTGCAGGAATCCGAAAATGTTTACAATGCCATTGTTAACGCTTTAGAACAAAAGACCTTAGATCCCTTACGTTTACAAGCTTCTATTGAGAGGGTTTTGCATTGTAAACGTCGGTTTAGACTGCACGCCCCACAAAAAAACTTATCTCAACATACCTGGCCCCAGCACGATTACCTTGCAGAAAAAATTCAGAAAGTTGCCAACTGATACAATTGGTATACAATAGGATAATTGTTTAAATATAAAAAAATTGTGTACAACATGATAGCTTACACAAAAATTTGGAGGTTTAATTATGTCATCTTTTTTTGATGTTTACTGGCATAGTCGTTTTATGCAGCTTAACACTATTGTCTCTATTATCGCTCTTGGTGTCATCTTAGAACGTGTCTATATGCTTTGGGCAAAATACTCCGTCAATGGTGTTTCATTCATGCAAACCATTGAACGCCATATTTTGGCCAATGACTTAAACAGTGCCAGAAACTTTGCCAACACCAGCAAATCTCCTTTGGCGACTGTTGTAAAATCTGGCTTAGCCAAAGCTCCTCTTGGAGGTATGGCCGTTTCTATGGGTATTGATGAAGCTTTATTGCAAGTTACACCAAGGATTGAAAAGCGCATTGGTTCTTTATGGGCCATTGCTAACATTGCTACATTGGTAGGCTTAATTGGAACCATTTGGGGATTGAGTATATCTTTTGGTGCTTTGGGCGGTCTTTCTGCTGAAGCCAGAGCTGAAGCGATGGGTGTGGGTATTGCTGAAGCACTTTACAACACCATGTTGGGTTTGAGTATTGCTGTAATCTGTATCATTGCTCACTTGATTCTTTCTGGCTGGGCTAAAAAGATTATTGGTGATTTAGATTACTACACCAGTCGTTTGGAAAACCTTTTAACCATCAGACATGAGAGTGAGGCTGCTTAATCTATGTCCAGAGGTCAGCGAGAAAGCGGCTTAGAAGTTGAAGTGGGTGAACTCAACCTCGTTCCCTACTTGGACATTATGGTAAACTTGGTATTATTCATGTTAATGAGTATTACCAGCTTTTTAAGTTTTACCATTCTAAATGCCTCTATCCCTCAATTAAGCCCCAACGCTGCCACTGCACAAGAGCAGTTAAAGAAAAAAGAGCTTTTGCTTATGGTTAGGGTAACTGAAACTGGTTTTATAGTAGATCCCAGCGTACAAGGTGGAAAGTCTTTGCCCAAAACACAAATTCCCAAAGTGAAGGGTGAATATCAGTTTGAAGCGCTCAAAAAGCGTGGCGACTCGATCAAAGCTCTGTTCCCTAAAGAAGAAAAGGTTTTAATTTTAGCGCATGAGTCTGTGAAATACGATGATATTATAAAAACCATGGATGCCTTGCGCGATAAAGAAGAAGATGGAGATGAAGGTCTGTTTCCAAGTGTAACACTAAGTGTTTTATAAACAGGCGTAAAAAATCTAAGGAAAGTTATGGCATCAGCAGAAACAGAACAACATGCAAGTCTTCACCTCTGGCGCGCTCGTTTGCGTAAACGCAGAGGCAGAGGCTTAGATAGCAGTCATTCTAAAGAACTTAATTTGGTGGCCATGATGGACATGATGACAATCATTCTAGTGTTCTTGCTCAAAAGCTATTCTGGTTCTACCTTAACTGTGGATTCTACTAAAAACTTTCAATTTCCAAAGTCAACCCATCAAATCACACCTGTAGATGCAACAAAACTCACTGTTAGCAATTATGACAGCGGTGAAGGTCAAATCATTGTCAATAATGACATTGTTGCCACGCTTGATTCAAAAGCCGTATTAAGCATGAAACGCAAGGCGCGTAACAGAGATTACATGATTCCTGAGTTGTTTAAAGCCTTAAAAACACAAGCCGCCATGGTTAAAGCTGAAACCAAAATTCGTGATGAAAAAGCCACCACCTATGAAGGCAATATTTTGGTCATTGCGGACAAAGAGGTACCTTACTGGCTATTAACTGCTGTTCTTTTTACCTCAGCGGAAGCCGGCTTTGATAAATACAATCTGGTCGCCGTTAAAAAGAATCAATAAACTTATTGTAAATAAATTTTTATCTGTATGTACCCTTATTTTTTTTAAGGACATGCAAATCATTCGTTTATGATGTGACTTAACGCCACGTCCCTTGATTTTTTACTTGCTTTTTGTTATTGGCTTGTCAATAAAAACATTTACTTAAAGGGGACCGCATGAAAAAGCTTTTTTTAATAATAACTTTATTTTTAGGAGCTGCCCATGCCGGCATATATCCTGTTAAAAGCTTAAAAAACCTGGTTAGTAAAAATAATATCTTTGAGGCATCTCTTGATTTTAAAGCAAATATTTGGTCTTTCAAACAGCGCATCTTTGGATGGATCTGTAAAAATTTATAGCCCCAACACAAATGCTGATACTTCGTCATTATTGTATAACTTTAACCTAAGCAATACCCCCCTTATTTTTAATGCTGGTGTAGCCACACTTTCCGTCAACAGCAAAAACCTTTTAACTGATGAAGAAGACTCTGCTGCTTTAAAAATCACCTATACGCATATTCACCATAACAACTATGCTGTAAAGATAGAAATAGAAACCCATTGCAACCATGAAGATATTCTTTATGCTAAAACTTTCACTCAAACTGACAAGTTTGATAATTACAACTATGCTTCAGCATATACATCTGTATATCATACGGCTACAAAGGAAGCTCTACCCATCTATCGCAGCAATAACAACTTATTTTATATGACCTCTGATATCAATGTTACTTATGACCCTTATTCAAGACAATTGATTGCCCTTGGCCAAGTCAATATTTACAATAACAATACGCCTATAAAAAATAATAGGCCGCAAGACAACCCCGCTTATCGCTTTATTATTAATGAAGCGCTTTCATTAGGCCAAGAACAAACGCCACAACTTTTTGCTTGTTCAAATGATCCAATCAACAATATGTCATTAAGCATCAATTATTCACGACTTAATGCAAACAGCTACAGCCAAGACATTACAGTGAATGTTTTCAGTGTTGAAGATCCTGAAACCTGTAACGCCACTGTCAACAATGAAACTGAACTTCCAGTTTATGATAGACTAAAACACACTTCCACCATCACACCAAAACTCAATGCTCAACACGCATTTTACTATACACCTTCTAGCAACGACGACGATTCACCCTCTACTGACAAAGCTCCAAAATTAAATAATGGTACTGAATTTTCCTATTTTCATTAATATGTAAATCTATCACACAGTAGTTTTTATAATAGAAAAGCTACTGTGTGTGCTTGATTAAATGAAATATACATTGGTTTTACTTTCACAAATTAAAAATCGTCGTTTTTAATTTGCTCATCCCCGTGTCTTCTATGTCAATC
>DAOLES010000004.1:123307-191907 GCA_035326705.1 Oligoflexia bacterium | reverse complement strand
CAATCGTATACTTTCTTTCTCTCCATCCACCTTTATACGATTACTTCTTATTCTTAAATTAATCACTTCTACTGTGAGGGAGAAGGCCATGGCAAAATAAATATAGCCTTTGTTGATATGTTGGCCCATACCTTCTGCGGTGAGCAAAACACCTATTAAGATTAAAAAGCTTAAACTTAAAATTTTTAAACTGGGATAATTTTCTATCAATCTGGAAATATAACCAGAAAATGCAATCATCACACCCATTGCAATAACCACCGCTGTAATCATTATCCATACTTCTTTTACCATCCCCACCGCTGTAATCACTGAGTCTAAAGAAAATACAATATCCAAAAGTAATATCTGACCAATGATCCATGAAAAACTTTGTTTGATTTCTTTTTGAGTTACCGATTCATCTGTAGGTTCCATTTTTTCAACAATTTCATGCGTAGCCTTGGCAATTAAAAACAATCCACCCAATAACAAGATAAGATCACGTCCAGAAACTTCATATTCAAAAACTTTAAACAAAGGCGCCGTCAAACCCATGACCCAAGAAATAGCAAACAACAACGCTATTCTTACAAACATCGCCAAGGCTAAGCCAATAGTCCTAGCCTTAGCCCGTTCTTCTTTAGGTAAATGTCCTACTAAAATGGCAATAAAAATAATATTATCAATGCCCAGAACAATTTCCATGAACAACAGGGCCCCTAAACTGATCAGTGTTTCAAGCATGTATGCAAATGTAATAGATTTCTAAAACTTAAGCAAATTTACCTCAAAAGGTACGGCCTTACTTTTGAGATCCTAAAAGTAAGGCCGTACCTTTTGAGAACGGATATTACGCTAATTTTTTTTGTAGTTCGCCCGTGCCAAACATATCTCTGACGATATCACAGCCGCCGACAAACTCACCTTTGATATACAGTTGCGGAATGGTGGGCCAGTTTGAATATTCTTTTATTCCTTGTCTGACTTGTGGGTCTGACAAAACATCTATGCTTTGATACTCAACACCCGTTGCATTCAAGCACTCTACTGTTGCCGCTGAAAAACCACATTGTGGCATATCGGGCGTACCCTTCATAAATAAAACCACTGGATGTTTTTTTACAAAATCATCTATTTTTTGGTGCACTTCATTCATGTCCTTCTCCTTACATTTATACTTATACTAATTTTCATGTGATTTTGAAGAAAATACTATTTCTTCTTTTAACCTATCTTCTAGAAGTGAAAAGTTTTGTGCAGATCAAGGTGCACAGGAGTAAAAAAGCGCTGCATATGGAATATGCGTGAGCATTTTTTACAACTACCAACGCTGCGCAAAAATCTCCGCTTCTAAGCCATGCTGAATGATGAGCCACAACCACAAGTTGTCTTTGCATTTGGGTTGCGGACTACAAAACCAGCATTCATAAGACCTTCATTGTAATCAATAACTGAGGTTGCAATATAAGGGGCACTGATAGGGTCAATCAAGACTTTTAAGCCAGAAAATTCCATAATCATATCATCTTCAGCAACTTCATCCACACTAAAACCATACTGAAACCCAGAACATCCTCCGCCTTCAACATAAATACGCAAACCTTTTTCTTGGGTTTCTTGAGCAAGATATGTTTTACCTTTTTCTATGGCTGTATCTGTCAATTGTATTTCCATGTCTTCATCATCCTCTAAAGCTGTTTAAGTTTTTTTGATGCCTCATACCTTAAACCTTGCCTTACACTCATACCATGTTTATATGAATTGGCAAGCAAAGTAATAGGACTAATACAGTACTATTATAACATAAAACATTTCATTACTATACAGGTAGATAAATATTGTATATGCCTTATTTTATGGAAGAATTACCAAGCATTAGTGCTGGCGGTGGCCGCAAACAAGCAACCAGCCAAGGACACACTTCACAAAGCAACTTATCTCAAGTTAAATATATTGTTGCCGTATCCAGCGGGAAAGGTGGTGTGGGTAAATCTACAGTAACCGTAAACCTTGCTATGGCACTAAGTCGGATGGGAAACCGTGTTGGTGTTATGGATGCAGATGTCTACGGACCGTCCATTGCTAAAATGCTTAATGGTTTAATGGACCCAACGCAAGAAGGTTCCAAAATAAAACCTTTAGAACGCTATGGCTTAAAATTTATGTCCATGGCTGTTTTAACCCATGAAGATAGTCCGGTTATCTGGCGTGGACCCATGGCATCTAAATTAATTCAAACTTTTTTAACCCAAGTGGATTGGGGTGAATTAGACTACTTATTGATTGATCTTCCTCCAGGGACTGGGGACGTACAACTCACCCTTACGCAAATGGCTCCCTTAACTGGTGCAGTAGTTGTAACAACCCCTCAAGATGTCGCCATCAATGTGACCATGCGTGGCATAAGAATGTTTGACGAAGTGCAAGTCCCCATCATTGGTATTGTAGAAAACATGAGTGGTTTTGTTTGTAATCATTGTGGAGAAGAAACAGCCATCTTCAAAAAAGGCGGTGGTCAAGCAACAGCCAAACGTTTAGGCTACCCTTATTTGGGAGGCATTCCTTTAGATCCTAAATTGGCTTTATCTGCTGATGTAGGTTCTCCTTTAACAGAGGATGAACCGGGCTCAAGCAAAGTTGCACAAGCCTTTAAGACCATTGCTCAAAATGTAAACTCAACTGTAGAAAAACTTGCACAAGCAGAGGCTAAAAATACTATCAGCGCTACACAAATTGATAGCAAAGACAAACGAGTACACATCACTTGGAGTGATGGCGTAGAATCTCTTTTAGACTCAAAAGAGTTGCGTTACATGTGCGCTTGTGCCGTCTGTGTTGATGAAAACACAGGTAAACGCATCATTAAAATGGAAGACATCAAAGATGATATTTATCCTATGGGTTTTAGGCCTATTGGCAAATATGGCGTGCAAATTTCTTGGAGTGATGGCCATAATACGGGCATTTACACCTATGATAAACTGCGCCATTTTAGTAAAGATTGACCCATATAATTTTACAATAAAAAAGGCTACATGAAATTTGTAGCCTTTTTACATTATTATCGGATTGAGCAGACCGTTTACTTACCGCGTGTTACCAACATCCCAACAACAAAAGCTGCAGCCGACGCAATACCCACTGCTTTCCAGGGGTTTTCTTTGGTTTTTTGATCCACTTCATTTTTTAAATCAGTAACCTTTTTATTAACATGATTCACTGCTTGCATCATATCATCTTGTATTTGTGCAGCCTTATATTGTACTTTAGGTTTGATTTCATCAACAACGCTTTTTATTTCTTTGTATTCTTGTGAAATCATTTTTTGTATTTCATCTTTTTTCTCTTCTTTAGCCTCATTCAAAATATCTAATGCTTTTCTAATTGATGTCACTTTATTAGCCATTGCACTCTCCTTTTTTAAAAGTTTAATTATAATTTATTACTTTTTCATCATAGCTGCCACTAACCTTGGTTAGGGTTTTATTTAACTGATCAATGCTTAATAAGTGCTTTAAATACACACACATGTTCTCTATCTCATTTATATCGGTATCCATTGCTAAAACCCAATTGCTTGGCATAAGAACTCCATCCAACTCCACGTCTTGAGCCATAACCATGAGAGTGTAAACACCCTGTTTTTTTAATTGCTCAATGTGTTCTTTAACCAATTCATAAGACAATATGTCTTGGTCAATAAAAAACACTTCGGCATGGCAATCTGGATTTTGAAGTTCTTGACTATGTTCAATTCTTGATATGAGGTCATCATAACTTTTTTGAATAATTGAAAAATCATGCGCTTGAAATGCTTTTAACCATTGTTTTGAGCTTTTTTGACTAAGCCAAAACAAAACTTTATATTGATCATTGTTATTTTCATCACCTCTCATACTATTTAAGCTATTGTATAATAAGCAATTTTTATTGCCCACTAACCAAAGATAGTAAGCTTAAGGATACTTTTCTTATGTTGGAAAGATATAATTAAACAACTCTCCTCTACTTCCCACATTTGTTTTTTCAAAAATTTGATTGGTATAAAACTTAACTGTGGATACTGTTGTATCCATAACTTCAGCTATTTCTTTATTGGAAAGGCCTTTAAGAATAAGTCTTGCAAACTCTCTTTCTTTTTGCGTTAACCCTGAGCGATCAAAACAACGCTCTCTACGACCAATTAATCCTTTAGGGTTTTCCCACAGATCTTCTAAAACTTTTTTAAGTGTTTCAACCTCAAATGGCTTTTCCAAAATATGGTCTGCTCCTAAATTTAATCCTTGTTTTGCAATATTTAAATCCAAAGCCGAAGTAATAATAATAACTGGCAAACCTTTAGCACTAGCATATTCAACAACTTTTAAGCCATTGGGTTCATCTGAATCAAGATACATATCAGAAACTACAGCATGACTATCTCCCTGATCAATACACTCTACAGCTTCTTCATAACTGCTACATAAGACATGACTGATATTTTTTTTATTTAAATCTTTACCTAACTTTAAGGCTAATAACTCATCATCTTCTACAACAACAATTCTTCCTAAATAGGGTTTTTGATATGATTTAGACCTAGACATTGTTTTGTTATATAGTATTACACAAATAAAAACATGAAAAAAATATTAAAATCTGATGAGCAAAACAATGCTCTGTGGCTACAGTCATTTTTATCTTACGCCAATGACGCCTTCATTGTCTGCGACAAAAAATTTAACATTCTTTACGCCAACCCTAAAAGCTCAATGTTTATTGACAAAAAACCATCCGAGCTGATTGGATCTAATATAGAAGATTGTGGAATTTTTGGATCTTTGATTTCAACGCACCTATCAGATACCATCAAAAAAAATAAGGCTCAAAGTCATCACTACAGTTATACCAACAACAAAATTGAATTTATTGAAGTATCATACACCCCTATTCCTAATAAAAATTCAATTCAAGTTATACTGATCATAAGAAATATTACCAAAAAAAAACGTGCCTTACGTGAGTTAGAATTTGCTAATAAACGCTTAGAGATCCAAGCAAAAGCGTTACAGCACTATAATATTGTGAGTGAATCAGATTTATTTGGCAATATCCTTTATGCCAGTGAAAGCTTTTTAAAATTGTCTGGATTTACCATTGAAGATCTGCTTCATAAAAATTACAGAGATTTTAACTCTGGGCACCATGATTCTAAATTTTTTGAGACTTTATGGAAAACGATCATTGATGGCAAGGTTTGGTCCGGGTTAATTAAAAATAAATTTAAAAACAATAAAGTTGTTTGGTTAGAGACTATTATTTCACCTGTTCATGATAAAAAGGGAAAGATTATTAAATTTTTATGCATGCAACGTGATATCAGTGACCAGCAATTTCAATTTGAAGAAGGACAAGACTTTCTATTGCGTTTTAGAGAAGCTTTCATGCAAAGTCCAATTATTTTTATCTCATTAGACTTGGCCGGGAATATTCTTTTTACCAACCATTTCTTCTCTAATCTCGTTGGGCTTGAGCAAGAAGACTTAAAGAAAAAAAACTTTATAAATTTATTTATTGATTCAGAAGAGAAAAATGAAACCCAAAGAAAACTTTTATCCGTTATCTCCAAAAAAACCAGAGCAAAATCTTTTAAGACTAAAATTATTACATCAAAAAATGCTACGCATACTATTCAATGGAAAGCATCTGCAACAACAGACGGTTTAAATACAGTCAATGGACTTACATTAATTGGTGAAAACATCACTCAAAAAAACATTCAAAAAAATAAGCTTTCTTTTTTAGAAAAAAACCTAGCTCAGCAACAAAAGAAAACCTTTAGTTTTATCACTCATCAACTTAAGGGAGGTTTAAATAGCATTGATGCTGGCCTTGATCTTCTTGCTGACTTTGATGCCATCAAAGGTCACAAAGAAAGTTTAAATATTACACTAAAAATTAAAGATAGAGTCAAGAAACTTAAAATACTTAATCATAAGTTTTTAGAAACTTTAAAAAACACCAACAAAGATTTAGTGATCCATAAACAAAAATTTGATATTTACCCTATTATCAAAGAAGCTTTAAAAGAAAATATTTTTAAATCTAAGACCAATGCTGATTTCACTATTGATTTTAAACCAGCCTGTTATTCCATTCATGCTGACCCTTTTATTTTCAAAGAAATACTCAATAACCTTATCAATAACTCTTTAAAATATGCTAAAAATGAACAAGCCATAATAAAAGTTACAGCCCATCCACAGGAACATAATTTTATTCTCTGCTTATCTGATGACGGCAAAGGCATGACTCAAGAACAAGCCAGTAAAGCCTTTATCATGTTTGAAAGAGGGGATTCAAAGAAAAAAGGTCATGGTATTGGTCTACAGTTTTGTCAGGACATGATGAAAAAACACAGAGGAAAAATATGGTTAGAAACTGAACTTAATGTAGGTACTAGCGTTTTTTTATGCTTCCCCAATAAAACAAAAAGTATTTCAGATTAAACTTTTTTTTTCTGCTGTTTTATCTAACCATTTTTGAATATCTTTAAGTTCACCTTCAAAATTTTCTTCAGGCAATGGAAAGATTTTAGTTAGTTTTGGTGTAATACTAGGGCAGTTTTTTAAATCTGAAGTCTTTTGATCTAAGACATTAATAAAAGCACACTCCATGTCATAAATATCAGTACTTAATAAGGCCTCTAATGTAGTATAAAATTTATCAGAAGTTGGGGAACCCTTGGTAAAAAAAAGTTGATACATAGACTTACTCATTTAACTTTATGAGTATTATGTTTTCTATGCTTTAGCAACTTAAAAAGTGATGACGTAATAAGGAGTTGATTTTTCAACTGTTATTTAAAAAAATTTAAAATTCTAAGAGAATATCAGCATATCTATGTCTTTGTTATTATATACTTTTTAATTTTTTTTAATTTTTGCATTTAAATGTATAGGCAAGTGATTTTTTCTCTCCTGCCTATACCTATATCAGAGAAGATGCTTAGTTAGTAGCATCGTCAATTTCGTCTTTGACTTCTTCGGTTGCATCACCAATTTCATCGCTAACTTCTTCTCCAGCTTCTTCAAGATTATCTTTAGTGTTTTCAACTGCGTCACCCACTTTATCCCCCATGGTTTCATTTTTTGATGGGCATGCAGATACAAACATAGCTAAAACCAAACACAACATTGCTAATAATTTTTTATTTAACATTTTTCATCTCCTATTTTTTATATTCTATTTTTTAACCAAATTCATAATTGCTGACAGCGCAAACGCTACCAAAAACACAAAGAAAATGATCTTTGCTATTCCAGCAGAGGCTCCAGCAATTCCGCCGAATCCTAACACAGCTGCTATCAAAGCAATAATTAAAAATGTAACTACCCAATTAAGCATAATAATCTCTCTTTCTAGCTTTTTAGCTAAGCTAACTTTATCTTTTTAAAAAAATATTAAACCTAACTTTGGTTAATAAAATCTATCTATAGTTAGTAACAATGATTTTTTATAGATCGTATATTGATTTTCATTCATACCAAATACCAATATTAAAAATAGAAAGGAAAATCATGAATATATTTGAATCTCTTAGAAAAGACCATGATTTGCAGAGAAAACTTATTGATCAGCTTAGTAAAACATCGGGTGACAGCAAAGTTAGAGAAAAAATATTTTCTCAATTAAAACTTGAGCTTTCTCGTCATGCAAAATGTGAAGAGCGTTTTTTTTATAATCCACTAATAAAACATGATCAAACACAAGAACTTTCACGCCATAGTATAGCCGAACATAAAGAAATTGATGACTATTTAGAAATCTTGGAAAATACTAACTTTGATTCTCCAGCTTGGTTAAAAACTTTAAAAAACTTAAAGCATCGACTACTTCATCACTTGGATGAAGAGGAACATGAATTTTTTCAACAAGCAGGAAAAGTATTAAACAACAATCAAAAAGAAAATCTTGCAGAAAAATATGAAAATTTAATGATACAATCTTCAACAGAAGTATCATAAAATTCATAACTAAAGTTAGGTTTAATCTTGATTAAAATAAAATATCCTCCGTCACGAAACAATTATAAAGAAAGGATATAAAAATGAATGAAAAAATAATTGATAATTTAAATGAAATTTTAAGAGGTGAACGTTCCGCGCTAGAAACCTATGTACAAGTTTTATCTAATACATCAAACGAATCCCCAAAAACAAATAGTCTTATGCGCTCAAAAGCAGAGCATATTGAAGCTGTGCAAACTTTAAAAAATGAAATCAGTGCGCTAGGAGGGGAACCATCAGAAGATAGTGGCGCATGGGGATCTTGGGCAAAAACAATAACTGGTACTGCACATATATTTGGTGACAAAGCTGCACTAAAGGCTCTAAAAGAAGGAGAAGAACACGGCTTAAAGCTCTATCAAAATTTAAAGAATGAATTCCCAAATCATCAATTAACCGCTAAAATGGTTAATAAATTTATTCCTCATCAACTTGAGCACATAAACCGAATCAACGCTTGTCTTGAAGATTTATAGTCTTTTAGTCAGCGAATGATGCCTCTGTAACAAAAAAAGGAGATTGATTTATTTAATCTCCTTTTTTTTGTTACTTATTCCATAGAGTTAATACAAAAATAATGTTAAAAAAATTTAATGAAAAAAAATCGCGATCTCATAGAAATAAAAAATCCAACCTTTGAAGACATCCCAGGTATTATTAGTTTGTTAAAAAAAGTATACCCCGATGATAATGAAACCTATTCCAAAGAGGCTCTTCATAGTCAAATTAAACGTTTTCAAGATGGTTGTTTCATTGTAACTCTCAATAAAACCATTGTTGCCTACTCAGCAAGTCTTATCATAGACGAAAAAATTGCCCTAAGTCGTCATACCTGGGATGAAATCACTACCAATGGCTATGCTTCAAGACACAGAGCAAATGGACATTATCTCTATGGTTATGAAACCTGTGTTGATCCTCAAGTTCGTGGAAAACGAATTGGTTTAAGAATTTATAATGCAAGAAAAAAGCTGGTTAACTATTTAAAGCTTAAAGGTATCGTTTTTGGTGGCCGCATACCCAACTACTATAAGCATTTTAAGAAAGTTTCTTCTGTAAAAGAATACATAAAAAAGGTCCAAGATAAAAGCATTAAAGATCCAACCTTAGGGTTTCATCTTAGGCGTGGCTTTGAAATTATAGGTGTTTTAAAAAATTACTTGCCAGATGACAAAGAAAGTTTGGGTTATGCCATACATTTAAAATGGGATAACCCTCACTATACTGCTATCAAACCTTCTAAATCACAACAACCCTTAAAACAAAATTCAGTTCGCATTGTTAGTGTGCAATATCAACAGCGCCCCGTTAAAAGTTTTAAAGAATTTTCTCAAATTGTAGAATATTATGTTGATGTTGCAGGTGATTATCGAGCTGATTTTTTACTTTTTCCAGAACTGTTTACCATGCAGTTACTTTCAATAGATAATGAAGAAGTAAGCCCTGATATTGCTGTAAGAAAAATGACCAAGTACACGCAAGGCATTAAAGATATGTTTTGTAGTTTGGCCATTAAATACAATGTCAATATCATTGCTGGTTCTCACCCAACCAAAGTAGGTGATAAAATCAGAAATGTTTCCTATGTATGCCTTAGGGATGGTCAACTGCATGAACAAGCCAAGATACACCCTACGCCTGATGAAAAATATTGGTGGAAAATAGAAGGTGGAGACACTGTCAGGGCAATAGACACGGATTGCGGACCCATTGGTGTTTTAATTTGTTATGACAGTGAATTTCCTGAACTGGCAAGACATTTAGCCAATCAAGGTATTCACTTTTTATTTGTTCCATTTTTAACCGACAACCGACAAGCCTATTGTCGCGTTAAATATTGCTGCCAGGCCAGAGCCATTGAAAATCAAATTTATGTTGCCATGGCTGGCAATGTGGGCAATTTACCTAGGGTGAAAAACATTGATATTCAATACGCACAAAGCTGTATTTTAACCCCATGCGATTTTCCATTTGCTAGAGATGGTATTGCTGCTGAAGCAACACCTAATGTTGAAACGGTTTCTATTGCTGATTTAAGAGTTGATACACTACTTGAAGCCAGAGAAAATGGTGCCGTACAAAACTTAAAAGACCGCCGGCATGATTTATATTCAGTGACTTGGAAAAAAAAATCTGGAAAAGGTTTTTAGTGTCTATAAAAAAAGTACACACTGGTATCTGGAGCGTCCTTTTTCTTAAAACGTTCAACCTTAAGCTTGTTCCAAAAGTTTTGATAGAGATCTTTAATTTCTTGTTCTTTAACAGAAAATGGAGGGCCGGACTTTTCATCATTTAATTTTTCCATGCAAATGCACAACATATGCTTTGCTTGTGGCGTTATTTTTAGCAGTTGTTTTGCATAAACTTTTCTCAAGTTTTCATCCAAAGCAATCAAAGCGGCTCTATCATAAATCCAATCTATTTGATTCATAAAATCTTTTTGATCTAATTCGAAAAAACTTTTTTTTAGAATTTGTATCTTATCTGTATGATAAGATTGACCCCCATTAATAGAAGTAAGTTCATAGGCTAAGTTGTTTTCCATAAAAAAAGCTTTAATGGCTTGCTCCGATACCTCAATGCCAGTCACTTTAAATCCTTGTTGTTTTAGCCAAAGCATATCTAGACTTTTGCCACATAATGGAACAAGAACATGCTGCCCTAGCTTTTGTTGGTGCTGCTTAACATAGTCTTGCAAATTTTGATTAATATTTTTCTGGTGAAAGCCTATGTTATTATTTGCCCAACGTTGATGCCATAGCGTTAAATCTTGTTTAACCATAAAATTAAGCTACTTATTTTTTTTAGCCTAGGCAAGATTTTATCTTAAACCTAAACTTATCGCTTTTGAAGGTGACCTTCTTTTCTTATTCAAGTATATTACCCAGTATGCTTGAACAAATGGATAAAATCTTACAAGATCACTTTAATATTCATCATATTACTTTAGAAGATCAAGGCTACTTTCATCGTGGCCATCACCCAGATAGAAAAGGCGGTCATTACGCCATCACCTTGGTATCCAATGACTTTATTGAGCTAAATACAATAAAACGGCACCAAAAAGTTTATAATGCATTAAACATGCCTAACAATCAGAACATACATGCCTTAACTTTAAACACGCTAACCATTGATGAATGGCAGAGCAAACAAGCCAAGGATTAATATATGCATGCACCTCATATTCAACAACCCATTTTTAACAGCACTTTATTGAAAAAAAGTTTATTCAATGACCCTACTCAGAGATACATCAGTGTGTATTTGCCACCCAATTACAATGAGAAGTCAAAAGATGCTTATTCTTGTTTTTATATTTTAGCTCCTTGGAGCAGTACTGGTTCTTTATCTATTTTCCCTAAAAATGTTTTTTCACCCTCATTGCCACAATTATTGGATCAAGCCATTTTAGAAAACAAGATTAAACCTTGTATTGTTATTTTTCCCAACTGTGAAAGCAAGCTAGGCCATAGTCAATATATCAATTCTCCAGCCTGTGGACCTTATATGGATTATCTTTGCGATGAAATCGTTCCTTATATTGATCGCCATTACAATACCCTAGCAAGTGCCCAACAGCGAAGTATCATGGGTTTTTCCAGTGGTGGTTTTGGAGCACTTGTTACAGGCATGCTAAGACCTGATGTGTTTTTAAACATTGCAAGCTCAGCTGCTGATAGTTTTTATGAATATTTATATCTAAACATGATTCCAAGAGCTCAATCTGTCTTAGAAAAATATGGCAGCATTGACACGTTTATTCAACATTACCTTAATAACCCCAATCCCATGAGTTTACTTGATAGAAACGAAGGAGAAACTCTTTTACTCCTTAATATCTGTGCTTGCTTTATTCCTAACAAAAACAATCCACCTTTGTACGGTGATTTATTTTTTGATATTGCTACGGGGGCCATTAAAGATGATGCTTGGCAAAAGCTATTGGCTTGGGACCCAATAAGAATGATAGATCACCATCAAAGTAATATTAAGCAATGGCAACATGTTATATTGGATGCTGGTAAACACGATGAATATGGATTGAACTTAGGACATAGACAAATTGCAAAAAAACTTAAAGCTTTAAACATCTCTTTAACTCACAATGAATACCCAGGCCGCCACAGCGGCCATACCTACCGGTATATTGAACGGATAAAAATTTTACAAAATATCTTTTATCTATGACAATATATGTTGATTATTTTTGACCTTCATCTGCTCATAAAGTTTTTCTACTTCTTCTTCAAGCAAGTCTGGTAAGTCTCTCAAATCTGGCCTTTCTCTTAATAACTGTTCTCTTATACTTTGTTTAACATACTCAATAAAAGCTTCATTATTTTTCAATTCTTCAAAGGTTGATATATCTTCACCTAGAAAATCTGCCCAATATCCAACCACACATAGTTCTTGAATATCATAGGCAAGGGTAGCCGCTAAAACTTGCGGAACATCCATTTGAATTGTCCATTCACTGTTTAATAGCTCAGGTTGATCATTTAATATGTATACTAAATTTTTCATAACTGGGGATATGGGCAGTTCAACATTTATATCGCATACATATTCTGGCTGCCCAGTATAAGTATTAAAAATACGACTTGCTTTACCTTTTATAGAATATGAAATGCCTGCCTTGGTATTACCTTGTTTAAAATAGTCTGCATCTAAAGTAATCGTCTTTACATTTTCAATATCACTTGGACCAACTTGACCATGAACCGTAACATTTAAATTAAAATCACTCGCTTTTGGATGTGTAAAAACCACTGGGCTTAAATTCATCCCCAATAACGGGCTAAAAGCATTCCAATCTGATTTATTGATACAATGATCTGGATTTTGTAAAACAAAACTGGCAACTGGTTTTGCTTGCACCGATGCCATCAAAAGAACCGTTAATAAAAAAACACTACGTAAATATTGCATATTTCCCCCTAAAAAATTTTATACAATGATCCTAAATCATAAAATTATTTTAATTACAATAGATGTTTTGATAAATATTTTTTATAAAGCCATTAACTTTTACACCATCAATATCAATTGATTTGTTTGATATCGTAGTCAGCTTCTGTAGTACAAGCCATAACTTCAGTCATTCCTGATGCTATAAAGGCACAAGCATTATCAATGGCAGTGATGGAACATTCTTTAATGGCTGGACCTGTGGCTTCTTTACATTGCTGCCTACCTTTGTAGGTTACACACACATTGCATTTAATAGTTTGCGTGGTCACTACATTATAAGTCATAAAACCCACAGGCAGCATGATTGCTAAAAGCAACAAACTTATTTGCAACCAACGGTTACGTTTTCTTAGTCGTTGTTGTTTCTCTTCGTACATTTAATATACCCCAAACTTATGGAAGGAAAGTTTTGTGCAGATTGAGACGAGGCAACTAAAACACCCATCAGCCGTGGCCGTGCAAAAATTTCCGTTTCTATACTACTTAGTCACGTGACATAAGTAACTGCAACACATACCAAAACATTAAAGCCACAGAAGCAAACAGCTGTAGTGATGCTGATACATATTTATCCTGTGGATAATGGTGTAAAACATTAGATGTGTCATATAAAATTGCAGCCCCGGCCAATAAAATCATGGCCATAGAAAACCAATGCCCCAAACTAAAACCAAAGATGCCTCCAGCCACGATGGCCAATAAAGCCACAATACCACCCCACATCAAGGCGGTTCTTAAAAAACTAAAGTCTTTTTTAGTCATAAATACAATCGCTGTTAAGGCTAAAAAAGCAATGATAGTTATATATGCTGCATTTTCTATGCTTTGAGCATGACCAGAATAATAAGCAATGGCTAGCATGGGCAATAAAATTAATGCCTCAGCTAAAACATAAGCTGATAAAGCCAGATACTGACCTAATTTGGTTTCTGCTGTGTGTGCTGTCCGTGTAGCCAACCAAGCCACCAGCATAAACGCACCTAATATCCATAACCAGTTAACCTTTTGTACGATGGCTAAAGCGGTGCGATCAAAGCCAGTGCTAAAAAATAAATACTCCAGACCAACTAGACCTAAAATAGCAAAAAATAAATGGCTGTAGGTTTTTCTTAAAAATGCTTCTCTGCCAACAATGGCAACTGTTTGTGTAATATTCATAATCCTCACAATATAAACACGATTCACTTTTGTCTATATTTTTAAAAATGGGGACATGATAATTACTGGATAAGATGCATACAATATCCATAAATACGTGCTTATGAGGTCATTTATTTGATCTCCTTGCACATAAAAAAAACCCCATGGTTCTAAAATTCTTGAAGCACATGGAGTTTTTAAATGTAGCCGCCAAACACACCGTGTGAATGCAGTATTTTTATCTTCCTGCTAACAGGTGGGTTTCGTTTATTTGCTTCTGGTTACTTGATCACGTCAAGCCTAACGCTCCACAAATAGGAACAAATCCCGATAAAAAAAAGTTAATGAGACAAAAATACGTTAGTGACTCATCACCAATGCTTCAGCCGCACTACATCTTATATAATAATCTATAAGTTAATTTAGTCAATAGGATTTTATATTTTTATGCAATGCGTTTATATAGAAAAAACATAAGGCTTTGCTATAAAACATAAAATAAAAATCAATAGGCATAAAAAAACTTTTATTTTTTCAGTCCCCGTTGGTTTTTTTATGATTTTATTCTCATTTTGATGATTATAGGTGAACAGTAAAAACATAGACATAATCATATGCCAAACATAGTGATGCGTAAAACCCAAAACAAATAAAACAACGCAACAAAAACCTGACAGCCAAATGTATCGATCACCTAAAACTTGTCGTGCAATAAAGCCGCCATTAAGCTGTCCAATAGGCAATAAAACCAAAGCACAAGTAAATGACCCTGCTAAGCCAGCTAAATATAAAGGATCATAATTTAACAAAGATCCTTCTTTTGGGTACATGTCTAAAACATAATGTAGGAATGTACTTAATAAATTATGTCCCCATAAAAACTGATAACCATGTTCTACAGTATCGGAAAAGCCTGAAGCTTTTAAGCCCATAAACATCATAATAACGCTAGCAATGAAGGCATAAAAAACCCCTTGTGTGTGCACATGAATATCCAACTTTGAATTATGCTTAATAGATTTAATGCTGCGAAACGTACCTAAACTACCAAAAGGATACGGAAAAGGTAAAACATAGGCTGGATAATAATAATGACCTTTTTTTTTCAACGCAAGATAATAGCCCACTTCTTTACACAGAAAAATAATCATTAAATATACAGCAAACTTCAGGCCTAAACCATTCACCATTAATAAAAAACTCAAACCCAACAAAAAAACAGTCAATAAACTTTGTCCAATGTTCTGCAAGGTTTCGTTTGAATGCATATTTTGAATTTTTTCCATGAATGCCTTTTATATTGCCTTAGCTTAAAGATCAACGATTAGATTATCAATTAACCGAGTCGTTCCAACAAAAGCTGCCAAGGCTACAACATATTTACGCTGTATTTTCTTTGTGGGTAAAAAGTCTTCCCAGTGTAAAATTTTTAAATACTGTACCTCTATCTTAGAATATTGTTTTAAATAGTCTTTGGCAGCATCAATTAAAGTTTGTGTATCATACTCACCCAATTGGCTTTTTTCTTTAATTAAGCACAGCGCTTGATACAAATGCTTGGCAACATCTTTTTCTTCTTCTGACAAATACTGATTTCTGGAACTCATAGCTAAACCATTGTCTTCTCTAACTGTAGGACAAGCCACCATCTCAACTGATAAATGAAACGCTTTAATCATTTCATCAATAACCTTTACTTGCTCTACATCTTTTAAACCCATAAACAATTGATCGCAGGGGACTAAATGCAAAAGCTTCATGACCACCGTACAAATGCCATCAAAATAACCTTTACGATAAGCACCACATAAATGGCTTGAAAAAAAACTCTCAACAATTTTAAATGAAAACCCCTTAGGATATATCATCTCAACACTTGGTACAAAAACAAAATCTACCCCAGCTTGTTCACACATAGCTAAATCTTTTTCTAAAGGTCGAGGATATTTGTTTAAATCTTCATTGGGTCCAAATTGCATGGGGTTAACAAAAATACTCACCGCCGTTTGTTGACATTTTTTTTTACTGGCATCAACCAATGATAAATGTCCGGCATGCAGCGCTCCCATAGTGGGAACAAATCCTAAAGTTTTTTTGTCCTGTTTAATATTTTCAATGACTTGCTTTAGTTCTAAAAAGTTTTTTACTACTCGCATAATCAACTTTCATTTAATAGCCAATGCCATAAACACGCTGCAATTTCTGATTTGGATATATTATCATGCGTTTGATAGGCTTTTGTTTCATTACGGGCTATGAAATGTACACTGCTATTACCAGAACCAAAGCCTTTTTCATCTTTATAAACTTCATTAGCAACAATGACATCTGCATTTTTTTTACGCATCTTTTCCAGAGCATTTTCTATAGTGCTTTGTGTTTCTGCAGCAAAAGCTATCAAAGTTTGTTTTTGATTTTTATGCTTACCTATAAACAATGCAATGTCTTGTGTAGTTTTTAGATTAAGTGTCATATCTTGACTGTTTTTTTTGATTTTATTTTTTTCCTCATGCACCGGTACGTAATCTGAAACAGCTGCAGTTGCAAAAAAATAATCATAATCCATATATTTTTGACATGCCTCAAACATTTCTTGAGCAGTATTTACATGAACCATGTTTGCTTTAAAATCTGCTTTTATCGATACTGGCCCAGAAATCAAAATCACTTCTGCTCCACGCAAACTTGCTTCTTTTGCAATAGAATACCCCATTCTGCCCGTTGAAGGAGAGCTAATAAACCTCACCGGATCAATATACTCTCTTGTTGGTCCAGCAGTGATGACAACTTTTTTACCCTGCAAACTGTTTTGTTTTTGAATATAATTTTCTACACATTCTAGAATCGTTTCTTCATTGGCTAATTTTCCAAGTCCTTCGTCTTTGCAGGCCAACTCACCTAATTGAGGATCAATAAAAATAACTCCTTGCTGTTTTAGATGGCTAATATTTTCTTGAGTTATTGGATTGTGCCACATTCTTGTATTCATGGCTGGCGCAATAAACTTTGGTTTATCAAATGCCAAAAAAACCGCTGACAGTAAATCATCTGCTCTACCCCAGCTGAATTTAGCAATAGACTCTGCTGTGGCTGGCACAACCAATAAACAATCATGCTTTTTCACTAAATCAATATGAGCAATTCCTTTATCTGCTCCTTCTAGCATATCACTGTAAACTGTTTTTTGTGATAAAGCTTCAAAGGTTAACTCACCTACAAAAGCTTTAGCAGCATTTGTCATGAGCACTGTTACTTGCGCACCTTTTTTTTGCAATATTCTTAAAACTTCACAGGCCTTGTATGCGGCTATTCCGCCCGTCACCGCCAATAGAATATTTTTACCTTGTAAATTCATGCTTTATTTTTTTTAAAAAATTGTTTTTCACCCAGTTTAAGCAAACCATGCAAGGCCAAGTGCTCATGCGCAATAAAATTGTTAGGTAAGTATTGGCCAATGCTATCCAATGCACCCCCTGTGGCAATCACTTGCGTCTTGGTCCATTGCTTTTCTGCACAGATTTTTTGCACCAAGGCTTCCACCATACTGGCGTGCCCCATACAAACTCCATTAGACAATGCGGTTTGTGTATTAAATCCAACAATACTATCACTTTTATTATAATGAATTGAACTCAAAGCTGCTGCTTTTTCAAATAAAGCTTCAGCAGAAATACCAAAACCGGGACAAATAAGACCGCCAATGAACTCTTTTTTTTCATTCACCACACTCAAAGTGGTTGCTGTTCCAAAATCAATAACAATCAATGGTGTTTCATAATGCTGCAATGCTGCTTCTAAATCTGCCAGTCTATCTGCGCCAATGGTATGTGGCGACTCAACTTTTATTTTAAAGGATACTTCAATTGCAGAATGTAAAACAAACACGCGTTTGCTTAGTTTGGTTAACTCTGAACTTACCTTTGGAACAACGGAACACAAAACAACAGGTGTTTCATCATTGATACTGGGCAAATTTTTTTCTTTAAAAACCTGATTGATAAATACAATATATTCATCTTTAAGTCTATGCGCATGCGTTGCTATTTTCCAACTGTATAATATTTTTCCTTGGTCTGCCCAAGCCAAAGCTGTTTTTGTATTTCCAACATCAATCAATAACATTGTATTGTCCTATTAACTTTCATTAATCCATTGTTTGTACTGTTCAACACCCTGCTGCATCACTTGCTGTAAGTTGCCCGTCACCTTAACAAAATTTGGAACATACCCTGTATTAAGCCCCAACATATCATATGTCACTAAAACTTGACCATCACATGCTTTTCCAGAACCTATGCCAATGGTTGGTATGCTAAGTTCTTTACTGATAACTTGCGCAAGTGTTTCTTCTACACACTCCAATACAATTGAAAAAACTCCAGCCTTCTCTAAAGCTTTAGCATCTTTCATTAATTGTTGTTTGGCTGTATCGGTTTTACCTTGTTTTTTATAGCCACTTTGCTGATGAACGGACTGTGGGCGTAAACCAATATGTCCCATGACTGGAATACCCGCAGCTACAATTTTTTTTATTGTATCAACCAGCTCTTCTCCACCTTCAAGCTTAACCGCATGAGCTCTACCTTTGGCCATTAACTTAATAGCGTTAGCAACAGCCTTTTCCTGGCTCACTTGATACGAACCAAATGGCATATCGCACACCAACAATGCATGTTTGGTTGCTCTAGATACAGCACTACAATGATGAACCATATCCTGCATACTTACACTTAAGGTGTCTGGATAACCCAACACAACATTGCCTAAAGAATCACCAACCAAAAGCATATCCACACCGGATTCATCCAATATTTTTGCTATGGGGTAATCATAAGCTGTTAACATACTGATTTTTTCACCTTGTTTTTTCTTATTTTGTATATCGCTTATGCGCATAGGTTTATTCATATTCACTATTCCTTATCATGCTTTTTTATATAGCCTTCACTTAAACAATTAAACTTAGAACTTTTCATTTCTTGCTTCCAACTTTGACTTGCTTCTAAACCTTTTTGACTGTCTTTTTGTAAACTTTGATAAAACCTTCCACTTTGAATATCGTCCATGCATTGATCAAAACTTTCTTGTAAAGCTTTGACTGGCATTTGTCTTTGCGCATAAAGTGCGCTGCCATACAAAGCAGACGGACTAATGTTTTGCATGGTTTGATAAAAACCTTTTTCATTGAACAAACGCATAAAAATCTCTAACTCTTTTACACACTCTAAATACGCCAAGTCTTCTGGAATTCCATTTTGAACCATTGTATCTATCGCTTGCATCAACAGTTTAGGCACCCCACCACACAATACTGTTTGCTCAGAAAAAAAATCTGCGTACACTTCTGTCTTAACATCATAAAACATTTGCTCTTGCCCATTACAGCCTAAAGCAGTTGCTAAATATTTAATAAACTGCAAATCTTCTTCTGGCTTTGAACTATGAAAAACATCCAATACACAGGGCAAAGCTTTATTGTTTTGGTAACATTCTCGCACTTCATCTGCGATCATTTTAGGTGACAACAACAAATGTGAAATTGTTTTGGGTAGTTGGTCAAAATGATACAAAAGCGTTGAACCGTGCGCATAAATAATCTTAGCTCCATCAGACAAAACTGTATTAGCAAAAAAATCAAGCATGGCATGATCACTGATTAAAATTGCTAAAACTGGATGATTTTTGGCCAGCGATGTCTCTTCTACAACAAAGCCATCATTGATGGCTTTTGACCAATTTGCACTGGTTTTTCTTAACAAAATTGTAACCTGCCAAGTAGAATCTCTTAAATTTTGAGCCCAAACTTTGGCTTGATTGCCGTAACCTACGATGGCAATACACTTATCCATAAACCATGCCTATCAGAGCATTGATTGGCTTTCAAGACAAAAGATCTTAGGCTTTAAACATTAAAACCATGCTTGTTTTGTTTTATAAAAAACCTTTCCTTCTTACCGCATATTCACAGACAATTCAGTCCTAGCCTAGACTTTAAAAACCTGTATAATGTATATTTATAATGAAAATCTACGTCGTTCAATACTGCATCATTCTTTTTTTAAGTGCTAGCCTTTGTCTTTTTGCTCAAGATGATGAGTCGCCGCCGCCTTTAAATCCTTATGATTCACCTTGGGGTGAACCCGTTACACCCCCCAGTAATTCCAATGGAGCGCCCTCCAACAATAACACAAACAGCTCGGACGATGACTTCGGAGATCAAGATGATTTTGATGCCCCTTTTACCCCCCCTAGTTTTGGAGGTAATTCATCTTCAAGTTCGGGGCAGTCTGGAGAAGGTAAAAGCAGTTTCATGCTTGTTGAAGAATCCAATGTCGATCAATGTAAGAACTGGGGCAATCAACTGTTGTCCAACAAAAGTTTTACAGACTTTAATGATTGTCAGTTCAATTTAGAACGAAAATTAGAAGAAACGCATTCTGCCATTGAACATAGTATTGATACCATTGAGCGTTTCAAACTAAAAAAAATGCTGCGTGGCCAAATAAAAAATGAGGACCGCAAAAAAAATCAACTGGATTATTCAAAGCTTGAAGCCCGACTCAAAGCAGAAAACAAAAAAGGCTGCATTTGCATAAAAAAATAATCTCAAAAGGTACGGCCTTACTTTTGAGATCAAACCCATGTTTTTTATTCTCAAAAGTAAGGCCGTACCTTTTGAGACTTTACAAAAAAGAATCTCTAGGTAGTATGGGCAAAGTGGATATTCTAAATGACGTTTTTGGTATGCCTTTATTTCCTCATATTTATGCTATCCCATTTAGCATTATTTTAGGTATGATCTTGGGCTACAAATTAAGAGGCAATACTGAGTTGTTTGAAGATGAAGATAAACGTCCCCCAAAACCCAAAATTTAAGGTATAGTCAAACACAATATGCGATCACCAGCAAAAACCAAACTATCTTTTGGCGGCCCCATCAGCCCTATGGTTAAAACCATGATTGTGATCAATGTACTATTTTATGTTTGTAGTTTATTGGTTCGCAATAAAGGTTTTGTAGATGGCATGAGCTATCAAATGATTTTGGTTGAACTTTTGGGAGTTTCTCCTGATAGAGTTTTAAAAGACTTTGCCGTATGGCAATTGTTTTCTTACATGTTCATGCACTTGGAGTTTTTTCACCTTCTATTTAATATGCTTGCCTTGTATTGGTTTGGTTCAGAGTTAGAGTGGACTTGGGGAAGCAAAAAGTTTTTAAATTATTATTTTTTTGCTGGCATAGGTGCTGGACTGGTTTCTACCCTACTCAAGATTCCCACCATTGGCGCATCCGGCGCTATTTTTGCTCTACTCTTGGCCTATGGATTAATGTTTCCTAACAGAGTCTTGTATATTTATTTTGTCATACCCATCAAAGCAAAATACGCCGTTATGGCCTTTGGTTTATTAGAGCTCATATCTTTATTAAATGCTGGACCCAACACCCGTATTAATCATGCAGCCCATTTAAGTGGACTTGCCTTTGGCGCATTATGGTTTTTATACATGAAATATCAACATCACTTTTATGCTTTATGGCTCAGCTTCAAGCAGCCCAAACGTAAAAAACCCAACTTAAAAGTGCTTCGCTTTGATAAAGCTAACAACGAAGAAGACGAAGACACCAAGCCAACCATTCATTAACACATGAAATAAGCAAATATTTATTTATGCCCTAAACAGTAAGCACGGTTTTTTTGCTGTTCACAAAAAACATCATTCATCGTTTGATTCTGGCTCTAATGGAATTGCTACTATTCTAAAGCCCACATCAACTCTTTGTCCACTGTAAAGAAGATGACGTGTCGTCGTTGTTGCATTCAAATCATCAGAAAAGTAGCGTCCGCCTCTGGCGCTCACGCTAGCGTACTCATCATTTCTTTGGTAGACCTCGTCTATAGAGCACATTTCTGTAGCATTCCCCAGCATATCAGAAGCTCCCACCCAACTATCACTTTCCGGTTTACTCCCCACTGCCAATAGTTGCTCAGACTCTAAATTGGCCTTGCTTTTATCGTAATCCATACCCCAAGTGTAGGTATTTTCTGTAGCTCCTTTGGCTGCATATTCCCACTCAATCTCTTTGGGCAATCTAATTTCATAATTTTCATACTGTTTATTTAACCATGCGCAAAACTCATTGGCTTGTTCTACTGAAATATTGGTCATAGGAATGTTTTTTTCCTTTTCAGGGTAATCATAACTGGGATCAAATTGGGCGTACTGTTCTTTGCTCACTTCATACTTACCTATGAAGTAGTCCTGCTCAATGCTAACTTTTCTTGCTGTATCATCTATAATCTCATCATCTTTGGTGATGGCCAAAGCGTCATACTTGCGCAACAAGTCTTTGTATTGCTCTTCACTGATCCCCATATTAAAAGAACCTTTGGGGACGCGTCGTAAATGCAATTTTATCTGACTGTCTCCCAATTTTAAAAACATGTCGTCATCGTTTATTGTTATGTCTTCATTTTCCTCTGGTAAGTTTGCCTCCTCTTGGGCTGTTACAACTTGAGTTTGTTTTGAAGGTACTGTTTTTATACCTGGCTTTACACCTGTGTTAGAGTTATCCTTGGCGGCTATGCTCATATTACAGCTACAAAAAAAACAAAAAGCCATGACAATAACAGTGTAATTTAAACTGCGTTTAATCTTTCCGTAAAAATGCATTGCGTTATTCATAGCAGAAAGCCCCTGTTTTTTCAACTTACAACTCACAGCTATTGTGACCCAATTTTAAGTAAGAAAACACTAGAAAAATGCCTCTGCTTTATATACAAGAAAACTCATGGCTGGCGCACAAACACCTTTGATGAAGCAGTACCTAGAAATCAAATCCAACTATCAAGACTGCATACTGTTTTTTAGGCTTGGTGATTTTTATGAAATGTTTTTTGATGATGCGCAAAAAGCTGCCCCTATTTTAGACATTGCGCTGACCTGTAGAGATAAAAATGCCAAAGATCCCGTCCCTTTATGTGGCGTTCCTCACCACAGCGCCAACAGTTATATTGCCAAACTCTTAGATCATGGTCTCAATGTGGCCATCTGTGAACAAATGGAAGAAGCTGCTGCCAGCAAAGGTTTGGTCAAACGTGATGTGGTTAAAGTGGTTACTCCAAGCATGCGCACAGAAACTGAAGGCTTGAGTTCTACACAAGACAGTTATATTGTTTCTATTTATCCTAGCACTCAAAACAAAAAAATTCTTTATGCCTTGGCTTGGATGAACATTGCCAATGGTCACTTTGCCAGTACCGTCTTGGATTCTTTAAGTAACCTTGAACACCAACTCTGGCAACTCAAAGCCAAAGAAATTTTGGTTCCCAATAAAAATGTGCCCGCTGAACTAAGTGCTTGGCAAACTGCTTTTGCCAGTGTTCAACGCGATGTTATTTTTCATGCTCTGGATACTTGGGTTTTTTCTGAAGGAGAAAAAGCTTTAGCGGATTTTTTTAACTTAAACAACTTGCACGGTTTAGGATTTAGCAACATTCAGGCTCAAGCTGCCAGCTGCCATGCCATCATTTATTACGCTAAAGACTTACGCAAAAACAACTGCAATCACCTAGATATTCCTAAGCATCAACACAGCCATCAATTTTTGCATTTGGATAAAATCAGCCAAAATCATTTGGACCTATTTCCTAATGCTCACTCTTCTCAACATGATTTATTTTCTCTGCTTAATCATTGCAAAAACACAATGGGAACCCGTCTGCTCTATACCTGGATGAGCCAAGCTTTGCTAGATCAAGAAAAAATAAACGCTCGCCTTAGCGCTGTGTCCAGTTTGTATGAGCAGCCCAAAACTTTAGAACAATTGCAAAAGTTACTCAAAGGCATCTGTGACCTTGAACGCTTATCCAGCAAAATCATTCAGCACACCATTAAACCCTTAGAGTTGCTTGCCATCTTACAAAGTCTTCAAACTATTCCCCTTATATCTGAGCATCTAAACACGCTCTGCTTTGACGCTAACAATGCGCTAAGCACACTCAGTAAAAACTTATCTTCTTGCAAGCCTATCATGAAGCTTCTTCAACAGCGTTTACAAGACGAGCCGGCTAAAAGCATTGAGGATGCATGGGTGATTAAAGATGGTTTCAACTCTCAACTGGATGAACTGAGAAAACTGTGCACTCATGGTCAGGATTGGTTAAGTCAGCTTGAACAACAAGAAAAGAAAAACACCGGCATCACTACCTTAAAAGTCCGATACAATAAGGTTTTTGGCTATTACATTGAAGTAAGCAAGAGCCATATCAACAAAGTGCCTGCCCATTATGTTCGTAAACAAACCTTGGTTAACGCTGAACGCTTCATCACCGAAGAACTTAAAAACTATGAAGTAAAGTTGCTCAATGCTCAAGATGAACGCTTGCGTTTGGAAAAAGAATTGTACACTCAATTGCTTGTTGAGCTGGCTCCCTTAGCCCATGAACTTAAACAACAAGCACATTTGATAGCGCAAATAGATGTTCTTGCAGCTTTTGCACAAGCCGCATTGCAAAACAATTACATACGACCAAATCTTTGTGCCAAAGGTTTAACCCTTAAGATTAAGCAAGGTCGTCATCCTATGCTTGAACAACATTTGCCTAACAATGCAAGCTTTGTCCCAAATGACCTTACTCTTGATCACGACCAGCAACAAATGATTATTTTAACTGGCCCTAACATGTCTGGAAAATCTACCCTTATGCGTCAAACCGCTCTTATTGTCTATATGGCGCACATTGGTTGTTTTGTGCCAGCTCAAGAAGCGGATATCCCTTATGTAGATCAAATTTTTACTCGCGTGGGAACTGGTGATGACCTAGCCCAGGGACGCTCAACTTTCATGGTAGAGATGAATGAAACCGCAAAAATCTTGCGCAATGCCAGCCAAAATTCTTTAATTATTCTTGATGAAGTGGGCAGAGGTACCAGCACTTATGATGGTCTTGCTCTTGCGTGGGCAGTATCAGAATACCTACATGACCATATTGCTGCCAAAACTTTATTTGCTACGCATTATCATGAGCTCACAGAGTTGGCTGAACAAAAACCAAAAATGCAAAACTATCATGTAGCGGCTAAACTTTGGCAGGATAGTATTGTTTTTTTACATAGCCTTAAACAAGGTCCGGCCAGCCAAAGTTATGGTTTAGAGGTTGCTAAAATGGCGGGTGTTCTAGATGATGTTGTGCATCGGGCACGCCAAGTGTTAAACAATTTAGAGCAACAACATATGAAACCACCGCAATGTAGCTTTGACTTTTCTGCTACGTCTAGATCTAAAGCCCAAACATCCTCAATTGTAGAACAAGCGCTCAAAGATACTGATTTAAACAGCTTATCCCCTAAACAAGCCTTAGACTTACTCTATCAATGGCAAAACGAGATCTCTTAAAAAATTACCAAAAGGTACCCGGTACCTTTTAGCAGTAGCAAAAAAGCTAAACAAAAACCAATTGCTTGCAATGTAACTTGGAAGCTTAATCATTTTACGCTATAATTGGCGCATGTTGGCAATCCGCAAAAATTGGCAAATTCGGCACAGCTTGCTGCTGTTAATGAGCTACTCTCTATTGCTTTTTGCTCAAGACAGTCCTTCTCAATTACAAAACTTACGTGTTAAAAAAAAATTGGGCATTGAACAAGTTATCCTTACTTTTAGTAAAAGTATTGAAAGCAAAGGCCATTATCTAAGAGCCAGTGACGTTTCACCCAATGCTCGTTATTATGTTGATTTTTCAACTGCAAGCCTCAATGAAAACTTTCCTTCTCCAAATTTGGGTGGAGATTTTACATTGATTCAAAGTGTTAGGATTGCACAAAAAGATAAAGATACTGTTCGTATAGTATTAGACTTACCCAAAACTCTAGACCAAAACAATATTGTTTTGGAACATAAAAACAATACCCTTATTATTTCTCTGGCAAAAAAAGCTACAGATCTCGCCATCCTTCAACTTGAAGAATCTGGGCCTGTTCAACTTGAAATTAATTCATCAAAGACAGATGATCTCACTCAAAGCTCTTCAAATCAAAGCGCGGCTAAGTCTTTAGACACATCCAAGCCTTCTACCCCCCCCATTGATATTGAGATCCCCAGCACTCAAGAAATTGAAATCTCTCCAATGAGCGCCCCTGCAAACAAAACTCAACAAGCTCCCAAACAAACTCCAGAAGTAATTATTAACCCACCTAAAACCAAAAGCAATAAGCATATTATCATTATTGATGCGGGTCATGGCGGTGAAGACTCCGGTGCGCGCGGCCCATTTTATAAAACCAATGAAAAGGATGTCACCTTAAGCATTGCCAAACGTCTAAAGAAAATTTTAGATCAAGATGATCATTACCGTGTTTTGATGACCCGTGAAAGCGATACTTACTTACATCTTTGGGACAGAACCAATTTTGCCAATAAACATCATGGTGATTTGTTTGTTTCCATTCATGCCAATGCCAATAAAAAAAACACTGCCAATGGTGTGAGCACTTATTTTTTACACAATGCCGATGATGAAGAAAGTTTACGTGTAGCCATGCGCGAGAACGGTGAGTTGGCGGTTCCTAAAACCAAAAAAACTCCACAAAATGATGCCTATTTTTTAGAAATCATGAAAGCCTCAATGCTGAAAAACTTTCATACTGTGCAGTCCACGGATTTGGCCCGTATCGTTCAAAACAGTTTATTCAAACATCTTAGTCAAAACTACAACAATGTTTACAATCGTGGGGTTAAAAGTGCTCGTTTTTATGTTTTAACTGGAGCCAACATGCCAGCCATTTTGGTAGAGACCTCTTTTATCACCAACAAACTAGAAGAAAAACGTTTACGCAACACCGCCTATCAGTATCAGATTGCTTTGGCGATTTATCGTGGAATTCAAGGTTATTTTAAACAACAAAATTCCGGTTTAAGTCACGCTAGACTCTATTAATAAAAAAGGCCTACTTAAAGTAGGCCTTTTTTGTGGAGCATATGTTTGGCGAGTTAAAACATTGATCAATTACATTGAACAAAGGCTTGGTACATACCACTGCTTTCATAGGCGTCCATAAATAAGCCTTCTAAGTCTCTAACATAGTTAGAAGCAAATCTAATTTTATAACCTTGCACCCCACCAATACTTGGAACAACCACTTTCATTTTACTCATATCACCCGCAACCAGCTGAGTCATGGGCACAATTGCGTAGTTATTGGCACCATCATTGGTGACCTGAACATCCGCAATAGGCGCAAAGGCCAAGTCTTCACTAAATGTTACTTCAATCTGGGCTGTATGCACCTGTTGTCCTGTGGCATCAATATAACAACGACGCACGTAGTTTCTAGATATAATATATGGCTTACCTGGCAAGGTTACACCCCCGCTGGTGTTTTCAAAACCACCGCCGGTATTAAACTTATGACTGATGGGTGCCGTTAAGGCCATATTTAAACCCAAAGGTCTCACTGTCTGATTGATGTTAAATATATAATCTGCTCTATCAGCCAATGGTTGACTTTCTGGGCATGGTGTACTTGGATTGCTATCTGGGTTGATATGAAAGGTCACAATACTTCCAGTACCATCAACAGAGAGGGTTAAACATTGCGTTAAATTGACCTGTTGATCATTGATCTTTTGCGTTAAGCTAAAGTTACCAATTAAACTGCCTACATCCACCGGCATACTAAAAGCAGCCACAATAGAGGCTGTTTGCTCACTGGTGGTTGTATCAAAACTTGGTGTAAAGTCGACCACGTAAAAATTGCTTTCAGTGACCGAGCCCCCGCCGCCCATGGTATCATCCACGGCACAACCGGTAAAAACCATCCCGGATAACAGTAAAAAACTGCTTAATATTAATTTATTCATTTTCATGCCAAAGTCTCCTTAAAAAGGTTATAGCCCCTTAGGCTATTGATGTATGTTTAACTTCAAGCATTATAAAAGCAAACTTGATGCCAAAAACACATCCTATAACTGCATGATATTATTTGATTTTTTTAGATTTTTTATTGTGACATTTTTAGGCGATTTTTTTCCACTTGCGACAACCATTTAACACATCCTATAAAAAAAGGGACTTTCCATGTGGAAAATCCCTTTTATAGTATTTGTTTCTTTACTTTACTTAACACGGTGAAATCAGCTGAAATAATCCACCTTCCCGCTTCGCTCTTTTTTAAAGAGGGGCTCATGCCCCTCTCAAAAACAAAAAACGTGGTTTTTGTTTTTTCACTCCCTTGCGCTAGGCTATATAAAATAGCCTAGCGTTTCTTTACTTTACTTAACACGGTGAAATCAGCTGAAATAATCCACCTTTTTGATAATCGGCTTCCATGGTATCGCCTTGTAAATCAACAACATCATTTTTGAAAATTTTGATATTATGTCCGGATAAGGCGCCGCCACTGTTGATATGCACACCAAAAACGTCCATACGCCCAGAATATGCTGGCCATGTTGAATAGGTTGGATCACCTAAACCAATGAATGTACCAATTACACCCGTTTTCACTCTGACCAAAGGTGCGCGAGCTAAATCTTCACTGAAGAAAATAAACATGTAGGGCTGACCACAGATTTCATAATAATTGACGTCAATAACTCTGGGTGGGTTGGCTGGATCGGTAAAACCAAAAGCTCCAGCATTATCAAAGTTAAAGTTTGTATACATTTTATAAATATTTAAATATTTTAAATTTTGCCCTTGAGCAGAACGAGCTGTTTGAAAAATGGTTAACTCATACCTTGCATTGGCAGCCAAGGCACCCCCACTCCCATTGGGTGTGTTGATCGTAAACGTTGCAAATGGCCCTGAACACAAAACAGTGGTTGTATTGGTTAAATCCGCGACACTTGTTGAGTTAGGTCCGTTGTAAATGGTTTCGGTTAAACGAAAACTTGCTTGTAAGCTTAGCTGATCACAATTTTCACTGAACGTCGCTTGAATAACATTGGTTCCTAAATTTCCAACATTTGTTGGCGGGTTTTGTCCTGAATAATTGGGATGAAAACTGTTAATCACGAAAGTGCTTTGCAAAGCCAAAGTTTCCAGACTGATCTGCCTTTGATTCTGGAAGTTGTCCACCGGTCCACAGCCATTGAGGACAAAAGCCATAATTAATACTAAACTAGATAAAATAATGTATTTATAACGCATGATGTTATTTATCTAGCACACTTCCATTCCCGATGCAAGTGCTATTTTTAGGGTTAATTTTAATGATTTTGTACTCAATGATAATCTATCAAAAGCTAAGCCTAGCTTTTACTCCTGTGAATCAAGCCACATAACATAGCTTGTTATTGATCTAGCGGTGTACGCCATGTTGCCAAAGGCAGCACAAATATTAAAACGAGCTCGTCCCGCTTCGCTCTCTTTTAAAGAGGGGCTCATGCCCCTCTCAAAAACAAAAAACATGGTTTTTGTTTTTTCACTCCCCTGTAACAAGCCATATAAAATAGCTTGTTATTAATCACACGGTGTACGCCATGTTGCCAAAGGCAACACATATATTAAAACGAGCTCGCGAAGCGAGTTCGAGTCTAAATAGCAATAAACAACTTATTTTTTAATGACCGCAATATATTTGTGAACTTAAAAATGGCGCGGTGTACGAGACTCGAACTCGCGACCTCCAGCGTGACAGGCTGGCATTCTAACCAACTGAACTAACACCGCGTTTAGAATAAACTTGAACAAAACAAGTTTTTAGCTTCTAACAAGCTTTTGTAGACAGGTCAATCATTTTCACGGATTTTTATGCATCAAGCATATAGAAAATCTAAACCTTTAACACTATAGATTTTTGATCAACATCCATGCACCTAAAAACACCAAAGCAAAAGCAAAAATAAATCTAAAGGTTTTTAAGGGCAGTTTTTTCATGGTGGCATGTCCAATAAACACTCCCAACATGGCAATGATGCTAAAATATACAATTAATTGTTGATGGTTCTGTAGGTTTAAACTTTTTTGATACACCCAAAAACCTAAAAAAGCGTTGAAGCAAATAATAAACAAAGAGGTGCCTACTGCGTGTTTATGTTCCAGTCCAACCAATAAGACCAAAGCGGGGACAATCAAAAAACCTCCTCCAACGCCTAAAACACCGGTCAATAAACCAATCACCATAGAGTAAAAAAAGCTGGTGGCTATTTTATGGGGGCCTTGTAAATTGACTGAGCTGCCTGAATTGGCTCTAAACATTTTATACGCAGCAAAAAAAACAATGGCTACAAAAATATTAACCTGCATGGTTTGTGACATCACCAAACCCATACGCGCGCCAAGATATGTACCCAACATGGAGCCCGGAATAAAGCTCAAGGCTGCTGTCCAGTCTATGTGCTTGTCTTTGATATTTAAAATACTCCCAAAAACAGCATTGATGCCAACCACTGCTAGACTAGCCATCACCGCCAATTTGCTATTAAGATGAAAGATATGCATAAAAATAGGAACAGTCAGCAACGATCCCCCACTGCCCATCAATCCCATGCATAAACCGGTTAACAATGCTAAAACAGGCAAAGGCCCCATCAATAAATCCCAATTCATAACACGGCCTTTATTATCTGTCTTAAGTCTGAAAGTACATTTTCTTCAAACCATGGGTTCTTTTTTAGCCATATGTTATTTCTTGGAGAAGGATGCGGCAGTGGAAAATAGTTGGGTAAAAATTTTTTATAATCTTTTACAGTTTGGGTTAAGCCATTGAATGAAGCTTGTAAAAAATATTTTTGGGCATAGGCCCCCACCAATAAGGTTAATTGAACCTTGGGTAATTGTTGTAAAATTGGTGGCATCCAAGTGGGTGCACAGCGTTTCATGGGCGGTAAATCTCCAGTTTTTCCTTTTCCCGGATAACAAAAACCCATAGGCACAATGGCAATTTTTTTGGGATCATAAAATATTTTACTGCTCACTTGCAACCAATCTCTTAAACGTTCTCCGCTAGCATCATGCCAAGGAATACCCGTTTCATGAACTTTGATGCCTGGTGCTTGCCCCACCAATAAAATATTTGCTTCCGCTGCAAAGTTTAAAACAGGCCTTGGTGCTAAAGGCAATTCATCTAAACATAAAGTACACTGCCGAATCTCTTCTAACAAAGTTTGTCTTTTTGACATCGTTCATGACTATAACACATGACTGCTATAAATTTTGAAGCAATTGCTTTTATGCCGTGTATATCATTAACTGACTTATCTATTAAAATTTATCCTTGCACACATCTTCTTTAATAAATTCAGAAAACTGAGTTTGCAGCTCTGATTTCTCTAATAACGGTTTTACTTGATGTATATAACTATTATCTCTTTGGTTTAACATGGCTTGGACACGTGTTCGTGAATTTTTGCTGTTATAAATTTTACTGTACTCAATATTATATTCATCATCTTCAGCATCACCAAATCTCAGACTATTTCTAATTTTTTTAAAAATAGTCTCTTGATATACCCCATCATCATAATCATTTAAAAACATGATAAAAAGCGCACTTATAGAATAATACTGCCTGGATGCTTCTTCTTTATTAATTAAATTGGTAATTGTCCAAGTATCAAGATCGTTCTGATCTATTTCACTACAGAATGCGTCAACTCTTTCTTGATTATCATCATAAGCCAAATAATCTGCCGAGCCTTCTGAAAGCCAGTTCAATCGATCAGCACCAGTATCTTCCCGCCTCAAGTCAACATTGACCCACCTGGTACTATAAAAATAAAGTTTTTGTAAGTAATGAACATATTCATGTTTAGCAACTGTATACTCTGTTTGATATTTTGATATACATGCATAAAGTGTAATGTGTTCAGGGTGCTCTTTTGAACACAAACCTGCAGTTTCTTCAGCTTGCGCATAGTCATAATTACTTTCTAAGCGACTTACATAACTACAATAGGCTTCATGACTCTTAAATAAAAAAAGAATAAAGTCTTGTAAGTTTTCACTGATTGGCTCAGGTTCTTGTTCAAAATCTTCAAAAAATAACTCATTAAAATGTTGTTTAGTTGTTAACAAATGGTTTTTTAATTTTTCTATATACTCAAGAGAACATGTTGCGCTGTATACTTTTCCATTTAAATCTTCAAGAATATGTTCTTGGAAAATATCTTCTTGAGCTTGCTGTTTTAAAAAATAGTTGGCAATCAGTCGTGAAACTACTCCTTCTTTCTCAAATTTTTCCCTACATATATTGATATTTTGATCACACATGCTTTTTATGCTGTCTTCAAAAACAATCAGTTTTTCAAAATCTTTTCCTGTTACTGCATAATATAAGCTTATCAACTCTAAAAAATATTCCACATAAACTTCTTGGGAAAAATAACTTAAACTGTTTATTTTTAAAGCCAAGGTTTTGGCTGCATTGCTGATAGAGTCTCTTTGTACTTCACTAAAAATACTATAAATATCAAGTTCTCTTAATACTTTTAATAACATCATGGTAACTTTTTCTTGTTTTATTTGTTTTTCATGATCAGATTGAATTCTATAAAGAACATGTTGCTTTTGAGCTAGAATGCTATAAAAAAGGTTCCAGTTCTCTGCTCTTTGTTCTGTTTGATATTTAAAAGGAATTGTTTCAAGAATGTAAAAAACTTTATCAATAAAATATTCAGAAAATTTTTCATAAAAAACAATACCCTGACTTAAAAAATAAATTAAATCTAAACGATAGTCATGGTTAAAGAAAATTATTTCCGATTCATTTTCAAAACCAATATAAAATAAAGTTTTATAAATTTCTGAGCTTATATTTGAATCATTTACACGGTTATTATCAAACGCAAAAAGTTGATCTATATATTGTCTTTGCCTTAATAAATAATACAAATCCTTCTTATTAGGATTTAACATCAAAGATCTTTTTCTTTTGAAGAGCTGAATGTATTTAACATTATTTAAAATTATACCTTGTTGTTTTTCAAGTTGATTGGAGTCAACAATTAAGCTCTCTAAAATAGTAAAAATATTTTCCCAGACAACCGCATATGTTTCATTTAGCAAGTGCTTAAACTGGTAATTTAATTTTTTGCTTTCTAACAATAAGTCTAAACATGACCCTGAATCTTCTGTTGCAAGATAGTCTATTAACTGTTGATTTTTCTTACGACTTAAGAGATTAATATTTTCGCATGCCTGAACACCGCTTAAAAATGAACTGAACAGTAAAATACACCCTATTAATATCCTCATGACTTTCCCATAGCTAGCAATCTAAAATTGACTCAATGTATCATAAATATTTTTTTATTCAATCATAATATGTCAAAATGATCATGTTCAAACCTCCAAAACTCATACATAAAAAAAATCACTCATTGCTAATGTGTTAGAGTGTAACGGAGACAAGGTTTTATAATGATGTATACCACGGGAGTGAAAAAATCAAAACGCGGTTTTGATTTTTGAGGGGCTTTCGTACTGTCTCGATTCGCCTCTTCGGCGAATCTCCCAGTATCAAATACAAACCTTCAATGCCTGTACATAAAAAGTTAACCATAAGATGAGATACATAAACAGTGGAAACGAGGCCTTGTGCCGAAGTTGACCGCAGGGGGTGAGAAAACAAAAACCACGTTTTTTGTTTTCGAGGGGGAAGCGTTTCCCCTTTAAAAAAAATAGATATGGTGGGCGGTGAGGGGCTCGAACCCCCGACCCTCTGCGTGTAAAGCAGATGCTCTCCCAGCTGAGCTAACCGCCCATTTGAATCAATGGAATGCTATAGCTAGCAAATCATGCACAAAAGGTCTACATTTTTCTTCATTCTTGGTTTGGAAAAAAAGTCTTTTTAGTATGCTTCAATAAGTCGTATTAACAACCATTTAGAATTTTAAAACTTTTTTGGGTATAGTTTTTTATCTACTTGCTGCAATAAATTCTTTTTGGGTGTTTATCTTACTATCTGACGCTTTTAAATAGACCTGGTATTCAAACTCAACATGCTGGCAACCCTCATTATAACGCGCCAAAGCACTGGGGTTACAGCGATTGTACATATACAAATTTTTCTCTGAATTGCATAAAATGTATGTGTTATCCTCTTCTGGCTCCACCATAAAACAATCTCCCAATTCAGGCTCTATACTATGTGTAATTTCATCAGGATTTTCTGCACATTCATCTTCTTGATTGCTGGCAAACTCAAATTTCTGATGAGTAGTCATTCTTATTCTCTTGCCTGAGCCTATTTTAATGTCATAATAGTCTTTTTGTTCTCTTCTTGGAATAACCAACCTTGGCATGCCGTAAATTGTTGAATAGGTAAACAAATTGTTATCAAAAAACTCGGTATTACCAATACTATTTGCATTTTCCCACCAGCTTCTTTGTTGTTCAAACATTTCCCATTTAGCGTCTTGAACAGTGGCTCTTCTAATTTCCAGATAATCAGATGAACCATTGATCCCACGTAACTGCATTCTAAAGGTTGTTGGACTTTCTGCTTCTCTAAAAAAACCAAGATACGTTACTGGCGGAAACTTCTGGGCCAAAGATGCTGTAAACCCACCCCTGGTTGGCTTTTCATATACAGTAGCAATATAGTGCCAGGCGGTTTCAAAGAGTTGATCTTTATTAAGTGTTTTTCTAATTTCTGGTTGATCATTATGGTCATTTAGAAACTCCACCAACTGCTGTAAGTATGGACGTCTAAAAGATAATAACTCTTGCCATTCTTGTGATGGCGTTCGATGTCGGTATGATTCTAATTTTGTTTCATCTTCATTACCATTAGATTGTGCAAACAATACTGTTGATAAACACAAAATAAGCAAGCATACATTATGAAAATACCGTCTCATGATCGGCCCAGACTACAACACTCTGCATCATCGGTCAAGACTAGATTTGCCGTCCATTGCTACTTAATGGACGGGCTTGTTTTCGGCTTCTTGTGCGTCTTTTTCAAAAATGGGCGGTAAAAAGCCTTCAATGTTACTTAAAAAGTCTGCTCTACTAGAATCTTCCAAAGCCAGGGCTTCTTTAAGCACCTCATCTGCATGTTGCATTGCATGAACAGTTAACTCTTTTAAAACATTTTTTGGAATGTCTTTAAGGTCTTTTTCATTCTCTTTAGGAATAATTATCGTTTTAATTCCACCACGGTGCGCTGCCAAGATTTTTTCTTTTAAGCCACCAATAGGCAAGACCCTGCCCGCAATGGTAATTTCACCAGTCATGGCTACATCATTTCTAACAGGCACATGCAACAAAGCAGAGGCTAAAGACGTGGCCATGGTTACCCCAGCAGATGGTCCATCTTTGGGAATGGCGCCTTCAGGCACATGGATATGAATGTCTATTTTAGAATAAAAGTCATCTCTTAAACCCAAAGCCTTGGCACGTGAACGCACATAAGACAGAGCTGCATGCGCAGACTCTTTCATGACATCACCCAATTTACCGGTCATGGTTAATTTACCATTGCCGGGCATAATGGTGGCTTCAATATCCAATAAATCTCCACCCAGCTCAGTCCAGGCTAAGCCAATGGTTCTACCCACCGTTTTAATTTCATGGGCTTTGCCGTATTTGAACTTTTCTACGCCTAAATATTTTGCTACATTGCTTGATGTTATGGTTCTATGATGTTGTTTACCTTTCTCAACAACTTCTCTGGCAATTTTTCTGCATAATGATGCCAATTCTCTTTCAAGGTTTCGAACCCCCGCTTCTTTGGTATAACGGCGAATCACCTTCCGAATGGCCGCATCATTAAAACTGATGTTGTTATCGCTTAATCCGTTGGCTTCTTTTTGTTTATCCACCAAATACTGCTTTGCAATATTGAGCTTTTCATCTTCAGTGTAACCGGCCAATGATATGATTTCCATTCTGTCCAACAAAGGTCTGGGAATGGTATGCAAAGAGTTGGCTGTGGCCAAAAATGTTACTTTGGATAAATCATAATCCAAGTCCAAATAGTGGTCATTGAAACTGACGTTTTGTTCTGGATCTAAGACTTCCAACATAGCACTGGATGGGTCACCTCTAAAATCAGAAGACATTTTATCAATCTCATCAATTAAAAATACTGGGTTGCTGGTCCCGGCTTTTTTGAGCGATTGAATCAACTTGCCCGGCATGGCACCTATGTAGGTTCGTCTATGCCCTCTAATTTCAGCTTCATCACGCAGACCACCCACAGAAATTCTCACAAATTTTCTGCCCATGGCGGTTGCAATTGACCGTGCTAAAGAAGTTTTACCCACCCCAGGAGGGCCCACAAAACATAAAATAGGACCTTTGATTTTTTTAACCAGTTTTTGAACAGCTAAATATTCCAAGATTCTTTTTTTAACCTTATCCAAACCAAAGTGATCTTTATCTAAAATATGTTGGGCCGCTTGTAAATCCAACTTATCTTCAGAATACTTGTACCAAGGTAAATCTAAAATCCAGTCAATGTAGTTGCGCACCACGGTAGCTTCTGCTGCCATAGGTGACATCATTTTAAGCTTTTTAAACTCTTTTTTAACTTTCTCATCTGCTTCTTTGCTGAGTTTTTTATTTTTGATGCGTTTTTCAAGTTCATCCATTTCAGCTTTGAACTCATCTTTTTCACCCAGCTCTTTTTGAATGGCGTTCATGCGTTCATTGAGATAATAGTCCTTCTGGGTTTTTTCCATTTGTTTTTTCACCCGTGATTGGATCTTTTTTTCTACTTGTAAAATCTCAATCTCAGACTGCATCAAGGTGTACAGTTTTTCTAAACGATCTTTTGCATCAATAATCTCTAAAACTTCTTGTTTATCTTCTTGCTTTAAGGTTAAGTGTGCAGCAATGGTATCTGCCAAACGCGAAGGATCATCAATGGCCGCCACACTCATCAGCATTTCAGGTGGAATTTTTTTATTAAGCTTAATATAGACTTCAAAGGTAGCGTGTACTGTACGCATTAAAGCCTCAACTTCTACTGAACTGCCTTCGTCTTCTTTGACTTCATCAATGCTGCACATGTAGAATTTTTCATTCTGTTCATAGCTATGAATTTTGGCTCTGGTTTTACCTTCAATCAAAACCCGCACGGTTCCATCCGGGAGTTTTTGCATTTGCATGATGCTACCCAAGGTTCCCATGGTGTAAATATCTTCTGGCGTTGGATCGTTGTTTTTAGAGCTTTTTTGTGCACACAGCAATAAATCTTTATCTGAAGCCATGGCATGTTCTAAGGCAGCCACTGATTTTTTTCTGCCCACATACAAAGGCACCACCATATGCGGAAATACAATAATATCTCTTAGCGGTAAAAGCGGTAGTTTACGCTTGTTTTTTACCGTTTTTTCTTTTTCATCTTGATCAAATAACATCTGTTCTCCTTCGTTGACTTTTTATTATAAACACTATGGAGAACTTGGCAATAGGCAAAGGCAGTGCCAAATTTCATCTTTTTTTATTGATTATTGTCGCTTCAAACGGCACACCACAGCCTGTTTTTTGGCTTTGTGTTTGGCATTGATATCACCATTTTCAAGATTAAAAACATAGGCTCTGTAACCATTGGTATAAGGAACATCCAAAGATGACCACAAGGAAACGTCATACCAAGACTGTTGCGGGTAGGTTTCTAAGGTATAGTAAAACTCAACCTTGGTTTGCAAGGAGTGTTTATCTTGACCCATCACTGCCATTTTAAACTGACGGTAAGGATTATTAAAAATTGTAACCCCACTTGGATTGTAAAATTCTGCCAACTGTAAAATTGTGGGGAGCCCGGCATGTTTTTTTTCACAGTATTCTTTGGCATGGGTAAAGTTCATCATGCATGGCTGACCCATGGCATTGTCAGGACAATAATTTTTATTATTTCTATTCTTTTTAATGATGTCGCTTAGGTCCATTGCTGAAAAAATATCCTCTTTATAGTCTACTTCAATCACAATTGATGTATCCTCAGGTGATTGCTTTAATAAAGGTAAGAGATTTTCAGAAATTTCTTCATCTTCTGGGAAAATGACATAGCCCATTTTAAATAAGGCTTCACTGATTGGATCATCCCCGTCTTGGCTAGCAAATAATTTTATATTGGGGTTTTGAATTTTTATCAACTGATCGGTTTTTTCTTCATCATCCCAAACTTTTTGCACCACAGATAAATTAAAACGACAGGTCTGTTTTTCTGTATTTATCCGCGGTTGGGATTCAATCATAAAATAAATGGGTGTTGTGTAAGCCAGGTTTAAATCATCATTGATGTTAACCAGGCCAAGATCTATGCTATGATATTGTTCTTCATGCTCAAAAGAAATATCATAAGCTAGATTCAATACATGAATAACACGATCATCTTCTTCTCTTTCTTGGGTCCATCCCATGCTTAAATGATCCGCTTGATCATAAAATGCTTGTTTTAGGTAGGGATAAGCTCCGTTCTCTACCAACATTGTTTTCATGTCATGGATTCTTTTTTCCACTACCCTATAAATATCACTCATGTAATTTTCTACAGAACAATTGTCCTGGGCATGGCTTACAAACACTGGCAATAAAATAAGCAAGATTGATAGTTTCTTCATAATTTCCCCTTTCAAAACAAATCACCACAAAATGACTCTTTGCATAATTATCTCTAGCAAGAAACCGGAAACACTGTCAAATAGAAATCTGAAGAGATTGCTATACCCTATATGCTAACTTCTTATTGATTCAATTGGCTTGTCATTTTAATTTGACTAGAGTAGGAAGCCTTTGTGAATCATTATAAAAAATCAATATTAAGTTTGATTTTTCTTTTTAGTACACTTGCTTTGGCCAACAACGCCATCAGTAAAAGTAAAGCCAATAGTATTCATGAACTTTTAAAAGTTTCTAATGCTGCTAGCATGGGCAAGCAATTTACCCAGCAAATGTTTGCTATGCTTGAAGCGCAAATTCCTGACGATAAACAAGCCTGTTTTAAAAATGCAACTTTAGCTGTTGAACTACAAATGACGGATAAGAAATTTGCTGAATTACTGACACCTGTTTATGACAAACATTTCACGGAACAAGATATCAATGGCTTGATTGCGTTTTATAAAACCACATTGGGTAAAAAATTGTTAGAAAAGCAACCCCTCATCATCCAAGATTCCATGATTGCCAGCCAGCAATGGGGTCAAGAAATGAACACGCTGTTACAAAAAGAAATAGCAAAGTGTAACTAAACTTTATGTTACAGGAGAGTGCTCAGTCATTTAAGCGCTCTCTGCTTTAGGCTCTTTGTCTTGCACTTGTTCGTCTTCTTCAGTTTTATAAACCAAAATTGGCGTTTCTTTTTTTAGAACCACATCTTCAGTGATGTGACATTCTTTGATGTTATCACTAGAAGGAATATCATACATGATATCTAACATGATGTTTTCCATGATGGAGCGCAATCCCCGAGCACCGGTTTTACGTTTGATGGTTTCTCTGGCAATCGCAAAAATGGCTTCTTTGCTAAAATCTAATTTCACTTTTTCAAAATCAAATAGTTTTTGATACTGTTTGATCAAGGCATTTTTAGGCTCAGTTAAAATTTGCAATAAGGCATCTTCATCCAATTCATTAAGGGTAGCCAGCACGGGTAAACGGCCAATGAATTCAGGAATCAAACCAAACTTCAACAAATCTTCTGGCTCAGCTTGAGCCAGTAAATCACCAGTTTTGTGTTTGGTTTTAGAATCTATTCTTGCACCAAAACCAATACTGCGCTCATGCAAACGTGACTCAACAATCTTTTCTAAGCCAACAAACGCACCGCCACAAATAAATAAAATATTGGAAGTATCTACTTGCAAAAACTCTTGCTGTGGATGTTTGCGTCCCCCTTTGGGTGGAACATTGGCCATGGTGCCTTCAATAATTTTTAGCAAGGCTTGTTGTACGCCTTCACCGGATACATCTCTAGTAATAGAAGGGTTGTCTGATTTGCGTGAAATTTTATCAATCTCATCAATATAAGCAATCCCGCGTTGCGCACGTTCCACATCATAATCTGCATTTTGCAAAAGATTGAGAATAATATTTTCTACATCTTCTCCCACATAACCGGCTTCAGTTAATGTGGTGGCATCCACAATGGTAAATGGTACATTAAGAATTCTGGCCAAAGTTTGCGCCAATAATGTTTTACCGGTACCTGTGGGCCCTACCAATAAAATATTGGATTTTTGTAACTCAACATCGCTTTTGCCCATGGTTTTGGATTCAATGCGCTTGTAGTGATTGTACACAGCCACAGATAACATTTTTTTGGCGTCATCTTGACCAATAACATACTCATCTAAAATGGCTTTAATTTCTTTTGGCTTTGGAACTTTGGCTTCTGCCAAGACTTGTTCTTGATCACGCTCATTTTCTTCTAAAATGATATCATTGCATAGCTCAATGCATTCATCACAGATATAAACTGTGGGTCCAGCAATCAATTTCTTCACTTCTTTTTGACTTTTACCGCAAAAAGAACAACTTAAATTATGACCATCATTTTTTTCCATGCCATTCCTTTATTCTTACCCTTAAGATAGATCTTATCTTTGTATTATAACCTTCTGACTCATTGACACAAGGGTATTTTTAAACTTATTTATGTTATTAACTTTCCCAGCCTTGTTTATTAGAAAATGTTTCATAGCTATATTCTGTTATATACGTATACTCTTGCCCGGTTTTCTTTTTATAAGCTAAATCATCAATACTTAACAATGCTTCAAACTCTATGTCTTTTGGCATTTCTTCCGGTGTAGACAAACAATCTTGGTAAAAGTCTTTACCATTGGCAACCACGCAACAGCGAACATACAAAAACCAATCAGAAGAAAAATGCTTACCTTTAACATACGCATCTTCTCCAATATTTTGTGCATGTTTAAGCGTATCTAGAGCGTATAGCTTTTGACTCAAAATTTCAGAAAATTTGAAAATGTCATCTTCACTCAATTTTGCAAGCTGATCTACAACTGGCTTAATCACAGCTGAATCATCGCCTGTTTTATCCCAGTCTAAGCTTTCCATTAATTTCCAAAAAAAGGCTTCATTCATTGAACCTTTTTTTTTAAAAAGATTTCTAAACATTACAAGGTTTACGCTTTTTTCAGTTTTTGGCTTTCTACAATTTCATCAATCAGACCATAATCTTTGGCCATTTTTGCGGTCATGTAGTTGTCTCTATCTGTATCTTTTTCAAGCTGCTCTATATCTTGCCCCGTGTGATAGGCCAATACGCCATTGAGCTCTTCACGCAAACGCAAAATTTCTTTGGCTTGGATATCAATGTCACTGGCTTGACCACGAAAACCTCCAAGTGGCTGGTGAATCATGACTCTTGCATGCGGTAAAGCATAGCGCTTGCCTTTTTCTCCAGCAGCCAACAAAACACTGGCCATAGAAGCGGCCATGCCCATGCAAAACGTAGACACCGGACAACGGATGTGTTGCATGGTATCATAAATAGCCATACCGGAATAAATCACGCCACCGGGAGAATTGATGTACAAAAAAACCTCTTTGTCTGGATCTTCTGATTCCAAAAACAAGAGCTGTGCCACCACCAAGTTGGCAATATCATCGTTGATTTCTGAGTTTAAAAAAATGATTCTTTCTTTAAGTAAGCGACTGAAAATATCGTATGAACGCTCACCTCTGTGCGTTTGTTCAACTACCATTGGAATTAAGGGCATAATCAATAATCCTCTCAAAAAAATTTATATTTGCCGTAAGACTTAACTATACCACGCACAAAAAAAAAGCCCTAAGAAAGCTTAGGGCTTTTTTAAGATATTTAGCGCCAGGTGAAATAACCACTTAAGACAACTTTAAAGAATTCTGGATAACCGTCTTCTTTAAGTTTTGCCCGGTAAAAGTCTTCTGTTTGCTGATCATTACAGGCAAAAGCTGGTGTTTGGTAAACCCACTCATCCATATCTGCCTCATAAGTTGCCAAAATATAAGCATGTAATCTGTAATAACTTGGGTGTGTTTCAGCCCGCATTACCTGGAGTCTACAGACTTCTATGGCTTGTAGATTTGTTTCTGGCAATTTATAAGGGTTCTCGATTTGTGGACGCGTCCGCATCCCCTGTTTTCTGAGCTCTGTACTAGCATTAGAATCCCAGCCATACGCGCTTGGTCTTTTTTCTTGGTAATAGTAGCTTCCATCTTGTTGGGCAAAAGCTGTGCCCGCACATACTATTGCCACAATCAAACAATACATACTGTACTTAATTTTAATCATATTCCCACCTTCCTTTGATCAATTGATTTTATCTAACACAATCGTTAGCATATTTCATGCAGCGCAACAAGTGCGCTGCATGTTAACAGGTGGGCATATAACAACCTAAAGCTTAAACCACTGATTATTCTTGATTTTTATTTGCTGTTGGCTTTTTCAAGAAGAAAATCAATGGTTTTTTCCCAAACCAGATCAAATCTTACAGAATCCAAACGGTGAGTTTTTTCATAATAAGCTTTTAGCTCAGCGGTAGGCACTTTAGACTGCTTGGCCAAGTCTGCAATTTTATCATTAAGCGCTTTATCATCCACTGTAATGTCTTCTGCTTTAGCAATAGCTTCAATCAATAATTGATCATGCACCCGTTTTTCTGCATCAGGTTTCAACTCATTGATAATTTGTTCTTGTGTGTAGTCTTCTGGAAAGGCCGGAACACCACTCCAACGCATTTGATTTTGAATATTCTCCAGCATGAATTGAATTTCATTGGAAACCAAGGTTGGAGGTACGTCCAATGGGTTACTCTTACGCAGCGCTTCTAATAAATTTTCTACTTTTTTATGCTTGCCACGCTTATCAGCTTCTTCAAGTAAATCTTGTTTTAACTTGTCTTTCAATTCAGCCAAAGTTTTAAACTGGCCTAAAGATTTGGCCAAGTCATCATTGACTTCCGGTAAGACTTTTTCTTTGATTTCATCCAAATGAACCCGCATGTTAAGGTCTTTATTGTTCTTTTTATCATGAAAGGTCACGGCTTCAGATTGACCCACAGTCATTTTTAACAAAGCTTGATCCAAGACTTCTTGGCCACCTTTGGCACCCACTTCATAAATGCGTTCTTGCGCTTTGCTTTCTTGACCAGGACTAGCCAACAATGACTCAATCCGGATGGCGGCAAAGTCGCCTTTTTTGGGGGTAAGGGCTTTTTCTTTTTTCTGCAGTACAGCTTGCGATTGACGAATGTGATCTAGAGCTTGTTCTAATTCTTTATCACCGACTTCTATTTTTTCTTCTTTGATTTTAATGCCGGTGTATTTTTTGGGTTTGACCTCTGGCTTAACCTCAATAATAGCATGGTATGAAAAGCCTTTTTTTTCATCTCTTTTTGGCTCAGAAATATTTCTCACATTAATGGCATTTAAATTTTCTTTTTCAATCACTTCTGCCACTGAACTGCGCACCAATTCTTGATACACTTGCGCCTCAACAGATGGCCCATATTTTTTTTCCAAAATAGCCCGGGGAGCTTTACCTTTTCTAAAACCTGGAATATTGGCTTGATTTTTTAAACCTTTATAGGCTTTGTCAATTTCCTCAACCACTTCCGTTTCAGGTATTTGCACAATAATCTTTTTCTCAAAACTTGATTGATTTTCAACTTTAACGTTCATGTTATTACTCCATACTCAATAAATACGCTTATTTTGCTAAATATCAGGCGGTTTACCTTAGTCCTGAGCAGGAAGCAAGTGCAAAACTTATTTGTATATATAGAAAAAACAATGTATTGCGTTATTCTATGTTGGAACGACCAAAGCTATGGTTCATCTCAAGTGTTCTCTTGTTAAACTTTTTGGCTTATGGCCAAAACACTGGATCAAGTCACCCTGTTCCTTCTCTTGAATATGACAAAGTGGATTTTTTAGAGGGTTTAAGTCCTTTTGAAAACATGTCTCATCAGACTTTTGATCAATTGGCACAAAACTTCAAAGTCATGTTTTGGAATGTCTTCTTTGGTGGGTCTCATTGTGAGCTGGCTCCTTATAAAAACTACGACCCCAGTACACTTATGTACGATAATTTGCATAGCATTGTTGAAAGTGACTTTAGACCCGATGTTTTGGTTTTGGCTGAATTTAGACCCGAGTGCTGGCCCGTTTTTTCCTATCAGTTCTTGAGCCAATATTATCAGAAACCCCTCATCCAACTGTACAAAGACGACAATGAACTGCATGGCATTGCTATCTTTGTCAACAAAGACCTAGCTATTCGTAATATCAGTACATTTATTGCTGATTGGGTCCCCACACCTGACACAAAAGATATTGAACAAAGGTGGCTGGATTATTGTGAGCAAACCAGGCAAAATGAAGCCATCAATTCCTATACCGATTGCCAATATTACACCAAGCATCTCAGCATTGTGCCCATAGAGTTTCAAGGGCAGTGGATTAACATGTTGCCCCTACACCTGGTAGAACCTTGGACTTGCTACCTTGGCCACTTTAAAGATCCTGATGGCTTAAAAGCGACGGTTGGCCTTGCCAATCAAATCATCCGCAGTAAAAACAACCCTCTGTATTGTCAAATGCAGTCTTGCATGACCAACTTGGATGCTTCAGAAGAGTGCATCACGGAAAACCTGGGAGATATGGCTGGAACGATTGTTTTTGGTGACTTTAATGTTCCCAACAGCATCAATCGCTGGCCAATGAGAAAAGTGCGGCCCAAAGCTCTTAGACTGTTAAAAAAATTAGGCTTTACATCGGCTTTTTCTAATACAGAGCAAGCCTATTCAAAAAACCATCAAGGCAGCCAACTTTTACTGGATCAAGCTCATTACAGTGGGGGACTTCAACTTGAATACGCAAGTATCATTCCCATAGCCAAATCTGACCACTATCCGGCTTATTTTGTATTTTCAGTTGATTCAAACTAACTGTAAATTTTATACTTTAAAAAGCCTATGGGTTGAGTATTTTAACCAAAGCTTTGGGGAATGGCCGCATACTGGCTTTACCCGTGGTTTGCCCGCGACCCACCACAGTAATAAAAGAAGTATATTGCCCCATCAGACCGCCCTCTATATCAAATACTGGTCCGCCACTGGCACCGGGCAAGAAAAAAGCCCCGCCTTCTAAATCTAGCACCACTTTTCTACCCTGATCTTTATGTGATATTTTGGTTAACAACACCAAAGGGTCCAACCTTTGTCCGGGATAAGCTTTTGTATGCACCACCTGTCCATCTTCATCTTTGCCATAACTTTGCGGATAACCCAAAACCACTGCCATTGCATTCATCTTAATTGAACGGCTCAGTTCAACCGCATATTGCGGATGAAAGCCATTGCCCTCAACTTGTAATATGGCCCAATCTGTATTTTCTTGGGGATTATAATCCATTTGCATCAAGTAAGCTTTTTTAGATTCACCCTTGGGACCCAAAACTTTGATTGGGTTCTTTTTATTTACACCCAAAAAATTATGGCCAGAAGAAAGCAGCAGCATACCTTTGGCCACAATCACCGCACCGCCCATAGTAACCATGGTTTTACCATTCTCATTTTTGGGTACTTCTATCTGCACACAACTGTTGGAATAACGCTGTACAAGGCTTTTGATTTGCTCACCCTGTTCTGAACTTTGCAAATATTCCTCAACCAATTCCTGGCCATGCATAAAGTAGTCTTGCAAACTGTATACATAGTCTTTTGCATAAGATTTGCAAAATAAATAAAATATGACAACAAATGTATATTTATAAATATTTGTTTTTAATATATTAATTGCCATATTTTAATATTATGACAATAAAAGTATATTTTTTCAATTTTATACAGCTAAAATATTGAAATTTTTCAGTGATTTACCAGCAAATTATAACCCCAAAAAATAATTTGATAAACCCTTCTAGCCTTGCCGTCATCACACCTAAAGGTTAAAAAATACCATGTCTTTACACACAATCCTGCAACAATCATTCAACGAAAAAAATGCTTATTTATTTTCAAGCCTATTTCATGACAATATTGTTGGAATAAATTTACATGATGACCTCACCGCTTTTTCTTCAAAAACTGAGCTGCTAAAAATTACTCATAATTTATTTAAGATCAATCCAGATTTAAGCTGCCAAATCACACAACATTACACCTTAGACCCCTTCTTCATCTTACATCTGTATTTTTCAAATTATGTTTGCGGTGCCACAAGAAACACTATCTGGACTTGTAAAATTGAAAATGACTTGATCAGCAAACTTTGGTTTACCCACTAAACATCAATTGTTTTTAAACCAATGCCCGTTTTATTTTTATACGCTCTCCATTGGCTTCACCTAAGGCAAACAACTTCCCTTGCTCATCATATAAAGCATATTCACCTTCTTGAATTGGGCTGGCTAAAAACTGACCCTGCAACAAGTTATTTTTCTCTCCCTCTGTGAAATTTTCCAAACTGGGCATGGCTTGCATCATCTGCTCCATAGGCAGCATGTTTTGACTGATTTGCTGTTTGGAAAAGTTTAAAAAAATTTCTAAGCTTACGGCTTGCTCAAGCTTAAACTCACCACTTTGGAAGCGGTGAATATTTTTTGCATGCGCTCCCACCTTAAGCGCTTCACCTATATCCCTTGCCAAGGCGCGCATGTATGTCCCTTTACTACAGTGAACTTCAATTTTTAAAATAGGGTAAGTGTAGTCGATGATTTTCAAATCATAGATATGGACGGTTCTTGCTTTACGTTCAACTGCAACACCCTCCCGTGCATATTCATACAGTTTTTTTCCTTTATGTTTGATGGCACTAAAATCTGGGGGGACTTGAGCAAATGCGCCTTTAAATTTTTCACATATTTCTTTAACAACCTCTAGCTTGATGTTTTGATCAGAAGAAAAAATAATCTCACCCTCATCATCATCAGTTGTAGTTTGCTGACCCAAAACCACATCCAAGCTGTAAGTTTTTTTATCTCGCATCAAATACGAACTGATCTTGGTTGCTTGCCCAACACACACCAACAACAAGCCACTGGCCTCTGGATCTAAAGTCCCCGCATGCCCTATTTTAATGGTTTTGTAGCTAACAGCATAACATTCAGATAAATGTTTGCGCATTTTTTTAAGCACACCAAAAGAAGAAATACCCTGCGGCTTATTGATAAAAAAAACTCCATGCATGTTCATTAAGCAACTAAACGTCTTCTTTGATTTTTTCAAGCAGTGCTTCTATTTTTGATCCTTCATCCAAAGAGTTATCAAATATAAAACGTATGTTAGGCGAATAGCGAGTCTGCATTTCTTTGGCCACAATTCTTTGCACTTTAGGCAGCACTTTTATTAACGACAATCGTGCCTTATCAGCATCAAAGCCCGGCAACACCCGATAAAAAAGCTTAGCATGTTTAAAATCTGGAGAAATATCCGCAGCCGTTACACTGACTCCTGCCAAACTGTCTTCATGAACAAACTCTAACAATGTTGCAGATACAATTTGTCTAATCTGATCATTCATCCGATCAACACGTTTATAGGGTACATTTTTCATCTGTTTTTCCTTTTTAAGGGAGGATCTCTCCCCCCTTCTTGACCAAAAAACGTCGTTTTTGGTCAATTCAACCCACCCGGGGAAAAATCAGGATAAACCTTCTTTTCCTCAAGTTCCCTTAAATAGAGAGGTATTTAAATAATGTTAACTCGTTAAAGATTACATCATCTTATGCAAAGCCTCCGACCCCCTTAAAAACAAAAAGCGTAGTTTTTGTTTTCTCATCCCCGCGCTTGAGCCTATACAAAATAGCCTCGTGTAAAATGCTTTTTTCAACAAATGTTATAGATTTTCTCTAAACAATTATTTTTTATTGAATATGAAGGCCTTGAGGGCAAAGCCCGATCAGCCGAATATTCATAAAAAATAATTAATAGCTTTATTCCAATTCAGCGGCGACTTCTTCTATTTCAAAGGCTTCAATGACATCATCAACTTTGATGTCATTGTAATTAACAATAGACATACCACACTCCATGCCTTCACGCACTTCCTTGGCATCATCTTTAAAGCGCTTTAATGAACTCAGTTCTCCAGTGTAAATTGGCACATTTTCACGAATCAATCTTACTTTAGAAGAACGCAAAACTTTCCCATCGGTTACCATACAACCGGCAACTGTTCCTTGCTTTGGAATGGTAAAAATTTGTCTGACCTGCGCATGTCCCAATACAGTTTCAACTTCTTTGGGAGCCAACAAACCAGCCATTGCACTGGTTATGTCTTCCAACAGTTCATAAATAATATCATACACACGTAAATCTACACTTTCTTGTTCTGCTAACTTTCTTACGCTGCCCGTAGGTCGAGTATGAAATGCTATAACAATCGCTCCTGAAGCACTGGCTAACATAACATCATTATCCGACACACCCCCCACGGCACCGTGAATCACTTTGACACTCACTTTAGCTGTAGATAAATCTTCTAGTTTTTTAGTTAACACCTCAACTGAGCCCGCTGTATCGGCTTTCACCACAACTTTAAGCTCTTTTACGTCGCCCAATGCGATTTTTTGATACAAGTCATCCAAAGATACCTTACTGGTCTTGGCCAATTCTTTTTGTCGCTCTTGGTTATGTTTCAATTGAGTAATCTGCTTGGCTTTCTTTTCATCCGGTACAATAGAAAAAGCATCCCCAGCTGAAGCAACGCCTGAAAGCCCCATAAGCTCAACCGCACCTGAAGGAGGAATTTCTTTAACACGCATACCTTTATCATCACGCATCGCACGCACACGACCATAATGTGTACCCGCTACAATGGTGTCACCTTCTCTGAGTGTACCATCTTGGACCAAAAGTGTGGACACCACACCTTTTTGTTTATCTAAGCTGGCTTCTATCACCACGCCTCTGGCAGGTCGATCTGGGTTAGCTTTAAGCTCTAAAATATCTGACTGCAGAGCTACAACTTCTAAAAGATCGTTAATCCCTTGACCTGTTTTTGCTGATACTGGTACATAAATTGTGTCTCCGCCCCACTCTTCTGGGACCATGCTAAACTCCGTCAATTCATTTTTAATTCTATCAATATCTACACCGGGTTTATCCACTTTATTAACTGCAACAATAATAGGTACTTCAGCACTTTGCGCATGATTGATGGCTTCTTTGGTTTGTGGCATAACACCATCATCACCCGCAACCACCAAAATAACAATATCTGTTACCCGTGCACCCCGTGCGCGCATGGATGTAAATGCTTCGTGGCCTGGTGTATCAATAAATGTTACTTGTTTGCCGCTATCCAATTTTACAGAATACGCTCCAATATGTTGAGTAATCCCGCCAGCTTCACCGGCAGCCACATCAGCTTTACGAATTTTATCCAACAAAGAAGTTTTACCATGATCCACGTGACCCATAACTGTCACAACTGGCGGTCTAAACTGTAAATCTTCTGGCTTGGATTCTAATGCTTTTTCATGCTGTTCCAATAAATCTTCTGCATCAACTTTAACATTTTCTACTTCATAGCCAAACTCATTGGCCACCAAGGTTGCTGTATCAGAATCAATGTTTTGGTTAATGGTCACCATCATCCCCATGCCCATCAACTTACCAATAACATCACCAGCTTTAACGCTCATTTTTTTGGCTAACTCAGCAACAGAGATAACATCTTCCATACGAATAATCCGTTTCGCAGCTCTAGGAACAGTGATCTCAGTTTTTTTACCTTCACCAGGAGCAGGTTTACGACGTTTTTTATTGCGTAAATTTTTAGGGTTATAGATATCTCTGATTTCAATAATATCTTTTCTACGTCCTGTACCCGGTGTTGGTACAACATTAGAGTTATAATCTTTTGGTGCCGGCTTAACAACCCTTAAACCACCTTCAGGTTTTGCTATGTCTTGCGCAACACGGATTCTTGAATAACCGCCTTTTTCATCAGAAGTTGTCTCAGTATTATCCACTGTATCATTGTCTTGTTCCACAGCACTGTTATCAGCTTCAACGGCTGAATCTACATTTGAGGTCTTAGGTTTTGTAACTTTCTTAAGCCCGCGAGGCATTACTTTTGCTTTAGATGCCGCTTTACGCTTAACAGACTCGCTGATCTCAACTTCATCTTGCTCAACGCTTTGCTTAGCCTCTTGTTCTGTTTGTTCAGAAGATGCCTCAACGCCCGTTACCTGTTCTTCTTGTACAAGCGCCTCAGCTTTTTCTTGATTTTCTTCAAGCTGAGGACTTGACGCAGTAGATTTCCTACGTCGTATTACCCGACGTGTAACCCGCTTCTCTGTCAGTGCTTTTTTATCTTCTGTATTCTCTTTATCCACGTTAACTCTCTTTAAACTTGGTGCAAACCTCAGTCATTAAGCTTGGTCTAATACCGGCTCTTGATCATCTTCAAGTTCTGTTTCTTGTTCTACTATCTCTGACTGATCTTGCAAGTTTTCATCACTTTGTGCTTGTGATACACTTTGGCTTTCTTCTGATGCCAACCACTCTTTAGCTGACTCTTGCAAAGCTTCTACTTTATTAACATCCAAGCCAGTTGCTGTAGCAATCTTTTCTGATTCATTTTCAACCAAGGCTTCTGGAGTTGTAACCCCCTGACCGTACAATAATTCGGACATGGTCTCACTGATCCCCTCAATGGAAGATAAACGATTTTTATCCTGATCCGCCATTTCTTTCATTTTTGTTTCACTGTGAATGTCTACATGCCAACCGGTTAGCTTGGTCGCTAAACGTACGTTTTGACCTTTTTTACCAATAGCCAAAGACAGTTGATCATCTGCTACAACCAAATCAAGTCGCTTGTTGGCTTCATCCAGAACAACTCTGCTCACTTCAGCAGGTGCAATAGCATTGCAAATGAACTGGGCCATATCAACATTGTAAGCAACAATATCAATTTTTTCGCCACGCAACTCTTGCACCACAGCTTGTACTCTTGAGCCTTTCATTCCGACACAAGCACCCACAGGATCTACATCAGAATCCTTGGAATATACAGCAATCTTTCCTCTGACACCAGGTTCACGAGCAGCAGATTTAATACTAACAATACCTTCATAAATTTCTGGCACTTCATTTTCAAACAATTTAATCAACAAACCTTCGTGTGCACGCGAAATAATAATCTCGGTGCCCCTAGGGGTTTTACGGATATCCATCACATAACCTTGAATTCTATCACCCGGTCTAAAAATCTCTTTAGGTACTTGTTGGGATTGCGGTAAAAGTGCTTCAGCCCGCCCCAAATCAATAATGATATTGCCACGCTCAAAACGACGAACAATTCCCGTAATCAAAGAGCCCACTCTATCTTTATACTCTTCATATATAATATCGGTTTCAGCATCGCGGATTTTTTGAATGATAACTTGCTTGGCAGTTTGGGCTGCAATTCTTCCCAGCTCTTCTGAGTTCATTTTTAAACCAATGCTGTCACCCAATTCACACTCAGGGTCATGCAACTTTGCTTCAGCAAAGGTAATTTCATTGTTTTCATCTTCAACATGCTCAACCACGTTTTTAAACTCGAACAATTCTATTTCTTCTTCTTGTTCATTAAAATGCGCTTCAATATCTTTTTCAGCCCCAAATTTTTTCTTGGCTGCCGTTAAAAATGCACTTTGCACGGCTTCAATGATTAGATTTTTATCAATACCTTTGTCTTTGGCCAGCTGCTCAATTTCGCGATTTAATCCTTTAAACATTGTCGTTTCCTCATTTCTGTTTTCACTGGGAAAAATACTTTCTCCCTCTTGTCCAAGACGCGTTCTTAGACAAGCTTTAAACCTGTACTTGTGAAACGCAAGGCCTTCCCTTGCAATGATTTAGTACATTCTATGTCGCCCACTTGGCAATACCTTTTATGGTCAGAGTATACAGAGCAATGCCTTATCTACTCAAAAGGTCTAAACCATTTACCCACAACACTTAGGGATAAAAAAAATAGGCCTCACGGCCCATTTGTTTATCCTTATAAACGTTTGTTGGGTTAAAATGCAAGGGAAATCATTGACTTTTTTTCATTGTTTCCTTAATCTCTGATTTAGACATCTTGGCCCATCGTTTTGGGTATTTTTAACATCCCCATTCACCATAATTAAGGTGTTTTGAATGGGACTAAATTATTCAAGTAAAAGGCTTGAATAACAAGGGAGGATTCATGTTTCAACGTCAGTATTTGGCTATGGTATTATGCCTATGTTTAACAGTTGTAGGTTTAAGTTCGTGTGGAAAAAAGAAAGCATCCGAGGTTGAGACACCTCCTACTGCAGAAGAACAGGCAAATGTTGAAGAGCCTACAGAAGAAACTGCTGGTACGGCTGATCAAGGCATCTTAGCCAATATGCCTGTAATTTATTTTGAATTTGATCAATCTACACTCAGCGCAGAAAGCAGAACTTTATTGCAAGAAATTGCAGCAGCAATGAATGCTCAATCATCCATTTCTTTAACCATTGAAGGGCACACCGATGAGCGTGGCAGCAATGAGTACAACTTGGCTTTGGGTGAAAGACGTGCTCGCAGTGTTCAAGAATACATCCAACGCTTAGGCGTTTCAGCGGACCGCTTAAACCCTGTTAGCTATGGAGAAGAGCGTCCTAGCGATCCAAGCACAGGTGAAGCCGCTTGGTCAAAAAACCGTAGAGTTGAATTCACTGTTTCTCAATAAGTTCTTTATTACATATACCCTCTAAGCATCAAGATGCTTAGAGGGTTTTTTTAATATGAAAAAGTTTCTATTCACCCTTAGAATCGTTTGGGTTGCTATCTTGTTTTCGCAAGGGCCTTTGTTTTTTGTTCTTTACAGCCAACCTGATACATTTTTTGACTTTTCTCAAAGCATTCCCGGACCTCAGTTGGCGCTTGCTTTTGCTGTTATGGCGGTCTTAACCCTAAGTATAATTATCCCTAAAAAGCTCTTAATTGAAAACATTGAGGAATTTAATAGGGCGGTAGATATGGGTAAAATGAAAAAAGAAATGACCTTGCCTATTTTAGAAAGATTATTCATACCTTTAACCATTCGCTTGGCTTTACTTGAAGCTGTAGCACTGTTTGGTTTTAGTATAGCTTTTTTCACAAAAAACATAGCCCACTATTTTTACTTTGCTTGCATCATGCTTATAGCCTACGCACTTTCATTTCCAAGCAAACGTTTTTTAAGCAGGTTCTTTGGCGGTTATCAATTTCAGTAAGTGCCTTAAACTATCTTAGTATTAAAACATTTTTCATAACTTCACTTTTTTAACTTTCTTCTTTAAACTATACATTCATAAAACAATTGAGGAGCACTAACCATGACCGTCATAAAATATTTTTTAAGTTTTTTAATTGCCACGCTTTCTTTGAGTAGCGCACAACTGTTTAGCAACAATAAAAAAACTGATGAAAAAATCAAAAGCATGCAAACACAAATTGATCAGATCAATAGTTTCAATCAAGCCAATGCGCAAAGCTTAAATGAAGTTAAAGCCATTAATGAAAAATTTAAACAACACCAAGCGGACACCTCAGTTTTAATTGAAGACTTACGCAATGAAATTCAAATTCTCAAAGGAGAAATTGAATTTTTTAAACGGCAAATGGAAATTTTTGAAGAAAACCAAAAAAACTTCTTTAAAGATGCACAGTTTCGTTTAAATGAAATGGAGAGTAATCCAAGCGCAAAAGAAAACTCAAACAATACCAGCTCAAATGCTCCCAATAACTCAAACACAAAAAAACAATCGGCTCAGCAAGCTTATGATCAAGCTTTATCCTACTATCAAAAAGATAAAAACTACCCGCAAGCCATAAGTGCTTTTGAAAATTTTATTCAATTGTATCCAAAAGACAAGCTAGCTGCCAATGCTTATTACTGGATGGGCGAAAGCTACTTTGCATTAGGAAAATTTGCCAGAGCCATCAAAACTTTTGATATAGTGGCCAAACAGTATGCCAGCAGCAGTAAAAAATGTGCGGCTTTGTTCATGCAAGGCAAAGGCTTTGAAGCTTTGAAAAAAAGCAATGAAGCCAAACTGTTTTACAGTGAAGTGGTCAGCCAATGCCCTAACACTGATGTAGCCACAAAAGCTTCAAAGCAACTCAACTAGGTTGATTTAAACTGATAAGTATTTCTAGTGTTTTGTGGGAATAAAAAACCTTTTACTCTCAGATATTGATTAAAAAATTAGTCGTGGCAAGAGGTGTCAATTTTGGCATTGATTGCGTAACGAAATTTTATTTTGTCATGAAGGTCTTGGATATGATCTGCTCCAACAATTAAATAAATATCTTTATCTTTGTTGTCGGCACTATTTCTCCATTGAGTGTACATACGATCAAACGCTTCAATAAACATTTGGTTGCGCCAATAGATGGTGTACAACCAATATTCGGGTTGTGAACGTGCATAGTTATCTCTTGATTCTTTTAAACCAGCAAGCTCCAATGCCTTGGCCTTTGCTTTGGCAATCATCACCGAATCTAAAATAACACTTTTGTTTTTTAAATCCCCAGATAGCGTTTCAAAAACCTCATTTATATAACTTGAAAAAAAGTTATTGTTACTCTTAGGACGAATCTCATCCCAAAAAAAATCTTTATTAATGGTATTAATAAAATTTAAAATATTTGGATACCTTGATTGCACTGCCTTACTGATTTGTTGTCCGTTTTGCACATACATTATCAAACTTATTCCTAAAAACTCTTCAAACTTTTTTCTCAACCGTTCATCACCAGCATATATATTGTTCAGTTCAGAAAATTTTACTCCCAGACGTTCACCAAAAAAATTGATTTTTTGTTGATCATAGGGTTGCCCATTGGATTTTTTTTGCAATTCAGCCATTCGAACATGAATGGTACGGTCCAAAGCTTGCAGCAAGCTAAGCACTCGACCTGCTTTGTATACATCTATATTTTCTATTGGATAAATTTGATTACCGGAGCTCAAGTTAAACTGAAAACCTCCTATGCCTTCAACAAGGTATTGAATATGCTGTTTATCATAAAGTCCTTCAAAACCGGCAAAAACTTCACCTTCGTTGGCTTGCAGTAAAATTTCTTTGCGCTTTTCCTTGCACGCTTCATAGGTATGGTAATCTGAAACCAGATGCACAACTGGAATAGAAATCTGAGGTCTATTCCCTTGCGCAAAAAGTACTGAGTTAGATAAAATAATTCCTAATACAATAGATTTCTTTAACATGTATTATCCCCTTGTTTTGTCGCCCTATACCACAAGACAAACTCAACAATCAACCAACTTATAAATAGGTATATTGAAGTTTTAAAAAGTGAGTGCGATAATTTATCTTCCATTATCATCTATAAATTTAATGATAATAAAATATTTTGTAGCGCAGCACTGGCTCAGAAACTGCGTTACAATTTTTTTTCATCCAAAATTAATTACACTCAAACTTAATATCTGTAATATTTTGCGTGCCTACGGTACGAACGCCACCACCTTCGGTCATGGCGCAACTTTGTATAGCTGGGCTGACTGCAAATAAATACACTTCAAACTCCGTTCCTGACGCATACCAACCCGGTAATGTAAAAGTACCGTTGTTTTCAAGAAAAATCATGTCATAATACTGATCAAATTGAACCAAAAGTGTTACATTGTCTTGTAAGTTACTAACCGTACCGCCAATGCTGTAAATACCAGTTTCACGGAACAATTCTACACCTTCTATGCATCCCAAATCAAACTCTTCCCCATCAACTTTTGCCATTGTACAAATATTAACATGCACACTTTCATACTGAGAGTCTTGCAACCTCAAACTTAATGCTGTAACTGGCCCTTCAAGCACAATCGTACCCACTTGCGTATAACGAGGAAACTCCCCTATAAAGTTACCATTGTAAGGATAATATCCCCAATTGATCTGAGCGGCGCTATGTTCTTCAAACGTTATGGTATGCTTTAATTCGAGTTCAGAAAATGTATCCTCATTTAGATTGTAATTAAATTGAATTTGTGTGTCCGCTAAGACTTGGGTTTCAATAGAATCAATCCAGTTATACTCAGGAACAGGATTATTGGTGTTATTATTTTGACTCTCTTTCACTTCAGATGTTGCTTTTTTACCTCCACACCCAGCCAAGCTTAGATTTAAACAAATCATTAACGCTATTATTTTATTGAACTTAAACATCTTTCATCTCCTTTTTATTTCCCTAAAACCGATACGTACTTTATTAACACCATGCAATAATGAAGCCATTTTTTTCTTATTAAAATTCAAATACTTGCATTAAAACCTATGAGCATTAAATCAGCAGCTAAATATTTCAAAATAAAATGTATTTTACTTAGTTGGTGTATTCACTGATAAAAGTTTTATTCTCGCCACTGATTCCTTGGTACCAGGTAAGCGCCGTTTGACCATTTGCATTCATAGCCACATCGACAAATGCGGCCAAGCCAGAACCTGTAAAAGAAATAGCATCATCAATTTCGGGAGGATGAGTCCAAGAACCGTTTTCTTCTGGGCCATAAACACCTGTTCATAACGATTGCTGGCAGTTTGTGTCCAAACTACAATGGTGTTACCTTGGCCATCTATTGCAACCGTTGGCAAAATGGCATCACTGCCAATTAATGAAAATGCATCACTTTCATCTTGAGGATGCTGCCAGAAAAAATTTAAACTTTTTCATCCATTGCCAGAACATGCCCTAATAACTATTGTCAGCAAAAAAAGCTATTCCATTCATTAGTTCACAAAACATTGTCTCCCCCTTTAAAATTCAAGAATTTTGATTAGATAATACCTTGACGCTAGCACATACTGTATGAACTTTCCAAATTCAAAATTGTCCCAAAACACTGCCATCAGCCAAGCATAAGCATTACTTTATTGTTATTGACTTCTTTTGATGCACATCGTATGCCTGCAAAGAATGAATATTTTGGGCATAGAAAGTTCTTGCGATGAAACCGCTGCTGCGGTTTTAAAAGATGGGCAAGATATCTTGTCATCTGTGATTGTCAGTCAATTTGATGACCATGAAATTTTTGGTGGCGTGGTTCCTGAATTGGCTTCTCGCAGCCATGTCAAAGCCATTTACCCGGTTATTGAAAAAGCTTTATCCGATGCAAACTTATCTCTCAAAAATATAGACGGCATTGCCGTTACCCAAGGGCCTGGCCTCATTGGTTCACTCTTGGTGGGCTATACCTTTGCCAAAAGCTTGGCCTTTGCTAACAGCATTCCCTTTGTGGGTGTGCACCATATTGAAGGGCATTTGGCTTCTGCCATGATGTTAACCCAAGAACAACATTACCCTGCTCTTGGCCTAGTTGTTTCTGGTGGCCACTCACATATCTATTATGTCAAAGAACCTGGGAATTATGAGTTGGTGGGCTACACTCGAGATGATGCCGTAGGTGAGGCCTTTGACAAAGCTGCGCAAATTTTAAACTTAGGTTTTCCTGGTGGACCGGCCATTGAAAAAGCCGCACAAAACGGCAACAAAAAATTTGTAAAATTTCCTCGCACCAAACTTGAGCAAAATCCCAAAGCCTATGAATACAGTTTTAGTGGCATCAAAACCTCTTTGGCCTACCACGTTAGAGATCATCAAGATCATTTACATCAGCACACGCATGATTTGGCCGCCAGTTTTCAACAAGCTTTGGTGGACATGATTCTTTATCCTTTGGACTTTGCCATTAAGGATCTAGCTCCAAAATCACTTTTATTATGTGGGGGTGTGGCTCGCAATAGTTTATTAAGAGAATCCCTCGCCCAATTTTCTCAACAACATCAACTTGATTTTTTTGTTCCTGATTTTCACCTGTGTACAGACAATGCCGTGATGATTGCTGCGGCCGGCTATCCTAAACTTAAGCAAGGTCACTGTGATAGCTTTGACCAAGCGCCAAAAGCCAGTATGTTATTTTAAACAGACATGGAAAATCCTAAAAAAATATTGGATCGTTTAGGTACTTGGCCCAAGAAAAAATTGGGGCAAAATTTTTTGGTTAACCTTGCTTCTGCTGAAAAAATTTATCGCTTTGCTGACCCAACACCAAACTGTCCTGTTATAGAAATTGGTCCCGGTTTGGGCGCCATGACCGAAGTTATTTTAAACCAAGCCCATCCTTTTTTATGCATTGAAAAAGACAAAGACCTTATTCCTTTTTTGCACGAGCATTTTGTGACTTATCCTAATTTTAATTGTCTAGAGCATGATATTTTAACGTGGAATTTTGATTTGTCTTCTTATTTCAAAGACAAAGAAAAACCTTGGGTGATTGCCAACTTACCCTATTCTATCACCACCCCCATTATTGAAATCTTGTTTGAGCGTCGTCACCAGTTGGGAAGCTTGTGCTTTCTTTTGCAAAGAGAATTTGTAGAACGGATTTGCGCTAAAGAAAACACTAAAAATTACGGGCGATTAACAGTGTGGTTGCAGTGCTATTATGACGTTGAAGCAGGACCCATTATCCCACCTACATCTTTTCATCCTAGACCCAAAGTAGATTCACGTTTGGTTAAATTAAGCCCTAAAAAAATCAGTCTTTTACAAGAACATTTCATTACAGATGAAGAGGCTTTTTTTAATTTGATTAAAGTGGTTTTTTCTCAACGTCGCAAAATGCTACGCAGCACGCTTAAACAAAACAACTACCCAGTTGAGAGTCTGGATCATAGTATTTTGGAACAGCGTCCAGAAAATTTGAGACTTCTGGATTGGATGAATTTATTCAAATGCCTACACGCAGCTTAAAAAGTATAGTTTTCCTAAACCATCTAGCCCTAGTTTATGGCCTTAAATATCACATCGTACTTTTATCAATATTTCCGTGACGCGCAGTGCTTGGGGTGATAACACTAAAGCTGTGAAGGGAAAGTATATTGCAGTAGAGGGGCCTATTGGAGTTGGCAAAAGCCAATTGATTTCTGCTTTGGCAGAAAGACTTTCTGCTCAAACCATCAAAGATACGGACAATCCCTTTTTACCCTCTTTTTATAACAACATGGAAAAATATGCTTTTCAAGTGCAGTTGTTTTTTCTGATGTCACGTTTTCAACAACAAGTCGATTGCAGTCAACCAGACTTATTTTCTCAGTACACTTTATGTGATTACTTGTTTCATAAAGATCGTTTGTTTGCATCTTTAACTTTAGAACCGCAAGAATTTGCTCTGTATGAAAAAGTTTATGGTTTGCTTAAGGGAACCGCCGCCACCCCTGATGTTGTTATTTATTTGCAGGCCAGCACAGACACTTTGATTAAAAGAATTGCCCAAAAAGATGAAGACTTGGCCTTGCTCTTACCCAAAAATTATTTAGAAAAAGTGGTGCATGCTTTTCAAACTTTCTTTTTTCATTTCTCTCTATGTCCCGTCATTGTTTGTAATACTGATAAAAATGACTTTGAAAACAACCCTGACAACATAGACTTATTGATTAGAAAAATTTCTGAAGTGAAGTCGGGTTTGAATTACCTTAACTTAGATTAAACACCGTGACTTTAACAAAACTAAAAAACGACCGTCTGTTTCTACCTTTTATCATAACAGCCGTTTTTTCTTACACTCCCGTTTTTATTGATGTATTTCAAGGTTATGTATCATGGCTAGGGCTTCTTGGTAATATTTATGCCGTAGCAACGGCTGCTATTTTGCTTGGATATATTGCTTTTAAATTTCCTGTTCAACCCAAGGCCTTTGCAAACAAAGCTACATTTATCAAAATTATTGAATTATTCTTTGTCGTCACCGTTATTGTTACCATTCTATATACTTTCATGCTCATTATTCAGGGAAGAGTAAACCAATATGGGCCGCTTTTACCTGCAATCTGTCTGTCTATACTTTTTGGATGTAAGTTAAGACTTAAACATCAAAACGTTTCCTAAAAAGTACACTTTACACTTTTAGAAAATAACTTTATGATTTTTTTTTTGCATGCTAAAAGCGCTGCATGAGCAACATTAAACAGATTACTCCCAGACAAATTTTAGACTCTCGTGGCAATCCTACCATTGAAGTGGATGTTATTTTAGACTCTGGCCATATGGGTAGAGCCGCTGTTCCTTCCGGCGCCTCAACCGGGAGTAAAGAAGCTCTAGAATTACGTGATGGCGGTGATGCCTATATGGGAAAATCTGTGGGTAAAGCCATCAATAACATTGTTGAACACATCGCACCAAAACTGATTGGCATGAATGCGCTTGAGCAAAGTAAAGTGGATCAATGCATGCTAGATCTTGATGGCACAGAGAATAAATCCAATTTGGGAGCCAATGCTATTTTAGGTGTATCTTTGGCTGTGGCTAAAGCGGCAGCGCATTTTAAACATGTTCCTTTATTTACCTATTTGGGTGGCAAACAAGCCAACACTTTACCTTTACCCTTGATGAATGTGCTTAATGGTGGCCAGCATGCGGACAATGCTTTAGACATTCAAGAATTCATGTTGGCGCCACATGGCTTTGATAACTTTTCTGCCGCTTTGCAAGCTGGCGCAGAAACTTTTCAACATTTGAAAAAAATCTTACATGACAATAAACTTTCAACCAATGTTGGTGACGAAGGTGGCTTTGCCCCAAACATTGACACTCAACAAGCTTTAGAGTTTTTATTGCAAGCCATTGATAATGCTGGTTATAAAGCCGGCAAGCATATTTCTTTAGCCTTGGACGTGGCAGCATCAGAAATGTACCAGGATGGCCATTACGTCATGTTCAAATCCAACCAAGAACAAAAAAACACAGAGCAAATGATTGCCTGGTACCAAGAATTAACCAGCAAATACCCCATTGTTTCTATTGAAGACCCTCTGGATGAAAACGACTGGTCTGGTTGGCAAACTTTACAAAGTCAAGTAGGTCAAAACATTCAATTGGTGGGGGATGATATCTTTGTCACCAACGCAAAGCTTTTACAAAAAGGCATTGATGAACATACGGCCAATGCTATTTTAATCAAACTTAATCAAATTGGCAGCCTGAGTGAAACCCTTGAATGCATTGATTTGGCCCAGGAACATGATTGGGGTACAGTGATTTCACACCGCTCAGGTGAAACTGAAGACACCTTTATTGCAGACTTGGCGGTTGCAACCCAAGCTGGCCAAATCAAAACTGGGTCTTTAAGCCGGGCAGATAGAACAGCAAAATACAATCAACTGTTGCGCATAGAACAACTCTTGGGTGATAAAGCACATTACGCCGGCCTGAATTTTTCTTCGTAATAACAAAGGTGCCCGCAAAAGATCTTCTTTCTATTTATTGCTAAGTATGTCACAAAAGATAAATGCACTCTTGGCAACTTGAACTGTATAACAAGCCAGTATTTCGTTTATCAGGCTTAAAAACAAAAAATAATGCACCAGAGATTGTTTGCTTGCATGGTTGGTTAGACAATGCCATGAGCTTTCAACCTTTGATGCAGGCTTTTCCGGAGTATTCGATACATGCATTGGATCTTCCAGGACATGGACAAAGCGATCATTTGCCCAACATGATTCCCGCTTATTCCATGGCGCAAGTGGCTTTTATCCTCAACGATTATTTAAAAACCCTGAACACCCCCATTGTTCTTATGGCGCATTCATTGGGCGCCGGTTTGGCCAGCCTGGTCGCGGCACTTTTCCCACAGCAGATCAAAGCTTTGGTCCTCCTAGATAATGTCATTCCGATTCCCAATGATGACTTGGCCATGACCCCTTTAAAAAAACTGGCGCTGGTAAAAAGTAAACCTGCCAATACCTATGCCAGCTTTGATAAAGCCGTTGAAGCGCGCTGCAAATATGGCGTGAGTAAAGATATTGCTCACCTGCTGGCCCAACGCTCAGTCTCAGAAAATGAGCAGGGCACATTCTATTGGCATCATGATCCCCGCTTATTATACCCTTCCTTGGGTTATTTCAGCACTCCTGATGTACACGACATTGTCACCCAAGTGCAACAGCCGGTTTTATACTTTTATGGAGATTGGGATTACCGTTATGAAGATCGCATGCGCGCAGCAAACTCCATACAAAACATTCATATGGTCAAAGTTTCTGGTGACCATTACTTTCATATGCGCACCCCACAGCTGCTTAGAGATATAATAAAAAGCTTTCTTGCTAACAACATATAATTTTAAAGATGTATTTTTTACTCAGAGCAGTTAAAAGACTATAAATTTTTCTTATTTTATCTAAAACATAATTACGGAGAAACAGAAAACACCATGTATGAAATTATTTGCATGTTTTTGCAACCGCACTTTATTCTATGCATTGCTTAATATTTTTATAGACATTTAATAAAGTCATGATGCACAAGGAGAAATTTATATTTTATGAAAAGCGAAGGCCTTGAAGGCGTAAGCCCGATCAGCCGAGTGTTCATAAAACATAATTTGTCCTAAATATTTTTTAAACCACTATAGTTCTAAAGTAAGTGCCTGTTATATCTGTTATCTTTTAAATTTTAATTTTCAACAGATATTACGTTTTAATAAAAGGTATCTTTTGAAAATCTTTTCCTAACAAATTTTTTGTATTGAGTTTAAAATGATCTTCAATGATACCTGCATAATACTGGTGAAAACTGTGCGTGTGAATTAAGTTATCTTTATCTAAACGCAGCATAGATGGGCTTTGACCAAAACGCCCCCCTTTGACTTTACCTCCCATGGCAAAGTGAACATTGGCCGTTCCATGATCCGTGCCTTTGTTTTTATTTTCTTTGACCCTACGTCCAAATTCAGAATAGGTGCACACCAAAGCATTTGGCCATAGCTGATGTTTTTCCAAAGTTATTTTTATTTTTTGCATGCCTTGATCCAAAGTCTCTAAAAGACGCGCGTGCTTGCCTGGCTGTGCAGCATGTGTATCAAAACCTGATAAAGTCAGTTTAATCAACTTGGCTTGCATGCCATTGCCAAAAAACGTATCCAAGGCATTAATCGATTGCATAAAACCACTGGATCTATTTTTCTTGCGGCGCATTTCAGACTTCATGCCTGCATTCAACTGATTTAAAAAAGCATTGCTTTCTTGTTGTACATTTAAAACATGTTGCAAGGCGCTATTGTTCAATAAAGCTTTGTTTTGACTGACACTATTTTGCTTTTGCATTCTTCCGCCCAAATTTTGTAAAACAATGGGGGTGTAAGATGTTGACACCAAAGGACCTAAATCCGCATCTCCTAAAACCCAAGCATCTTTGGATGAAGGCTGAGAATATTTTTCCTTTAAACATTTAACCAACCATCCTTCTGAACCAACACTATTTGACGATAAACTAGCTGTATTCCAAACATCAATGGAACTAAAATGCGATAAATTGGGATTGGCATAGCCTAAACCTTCAATAACTGCCAATTGTTTACTTTGATACAGTTGGTGCAAAAATTTAAGTTTTGGATGCAGGGCAAACTCATGATCAATTTTTAAAACGCTTTCTTTTGCTAGGGCTATTGTGGGACGAAGTGCATAATAAGCGTTGGATGTATAAGGAATAAATGTATTCAAGCCATCATTGCCTCCTTTAAGCTCAATCATGATCAAAATTTTCTTTGGAGATGATGCAGACCAAACATACTGAGGAACAATAAAACACTCTGCTCCCAACAAAGATACGCTTTTTAAAAATAATCGTCGATCCATGCAACTCCTTTGGCTATTTTAATTGATAAACCGGATCTCCTAACAACTCTTTAATGTAGGAAAAATTTAATCCCTGTGAAGGTTCAACATTATAGGGCTTAATGGCAAGAAGATAATCCCAGGCCTGCTCTTTCTTTGGAACCTTGTTCTGCCATGAAGAAAAATCAAAATAAACCTCTTGGGCTTTTGTTTGCATCATCATGCTGTCAGACATTTTTTGTTGGTTGCGCACCAAACGTGATACCAAGTTGTTTCTTTGCACCAATGTCGATGTGTTGATCCAACTGTCACCGCCTGGCCAACCCTTAACATTGGGTGGATAAAACACACTTTGGTTCAGTTGGTTTAAGTCTCTGGCATAGTTAAATTCATCACTCATTTGAATATTGAAAGAGCGCACTGTGCCCACAAACAGCTCCACGGGTGATTTAATCATGCCACCTTTTTTGGCCAACATAAAAAACGGTGATGTTAAGAGATCCACCATGACTTTGTCCATGGCATAATTATTTCTTTGGATGCTTTGAGCAATGTATGCGTAAGACTGTTGATTGACCTCATGACCAATGAATTCATGGTGCAGCTTTTGTGCTAAAAACATAGCTGTTTCTTTTTTGCTTAAAAGAAGATCTAAGACACTATTTAAGTCATGATTTTTACTTTGCCCTAAAATGGTTTTTATCCCTTGATCATGTCGCGCTTGTTTTAAAACCATCCTTTGGCCACGTTCATCAGGTTTATAGCCCGTTAAAGCCCTGGCCACTTCTCTAATATCTTCCTCTGAGTAATGACCTTCTCCTAATGTAAAGAGTTCCATCAATTCACGTGCTAAATTTTCATTGGGTGACTGCTTGGTATTTTTATCATTATCCAAATAAATATGAATGGCAGGCTGACTTAAGGTTGCTTTAAGCAAGTCTCTAAAATTACCCAAAGCATATCGCCTAAAAATATTATTTTGATCCAACATTAAATTCAACATACCCACTTTTTCAGCTGAAGAGGTAAAATGGTTGTGCCAAAACAAGACCATTTTTTCGCGCAAAGGCTCAGAAGTTGTAAGCATTTCATCGAGCCATAATTTTTGTAATTTTTGTTTGCCTCGATTGTTCATTTTTGTAACAATAGGAATTGGATTTTTTTTATAATTGGCATGTTGTTTGATGATTCTTTGCACAAAATTTTTCTGCTTTTTTGGACTTGATGTAGACAAACTCTCTTGCACATAGTGTTCAACTTTTATCGCTAACTTTTGCAGTGCCAATCTTTTTTCTTGCCCCTTTTTAAGGTTCTTAAACGTGTAGGCCTGAACATTAAAATCTTCTAGATCCTGTATCCATACTGGCTTTTTAATTTGTTTATACTGCTTGGCCTGATTCACCATTGTTTGAACCGCTTGCATATAACTGCGATTGCGCAAACTGTTGAGTTCATTTAAATTAACTCCAAACGATGTTCTTAATAAAAGATGTTTGGCTTGCTCATGCTCCATAGCATAAACTTCTATTAAGACGATAAAGCTTAGAAAAAGAGCTATCGCAAGCATAAATGATGTGTTTGTTTTATGTTTCATGGAGCACAGTTGTGTTGCACGTTGGCAACTTTATCATTGTAGCATATTTTTTTTATTTCTGTACATGCTTTATCATGAATTAAATCATGTACTTGTCAATCGGTATGAATGAAACTTTTAACCTAGACTTAACGGTTAGCCATTTTTATTTGAACTCGAATAAACAGCAAAGCTAAGCCACAATATAGGGCACAGTATATGGGCAAACTTAAACCCGAATACTGTAACACTTGAGGATACAAGAAAATACCCAAAAATAAACCCGTAGCCCATAGACGTTCCCACCATCTTAGCTTGCTTTTAAACCAACCGGTGATGGCAGATACAAAAAAAATCATGCCTATGCATGCAGCCAGAAGAAACCCAAGCGCAGACAACAGACTATCATTCCAAATCCAATCTGCTGGCCGCATGGGATTGCCGCCGGGCACCACATCTTTGATTAAAATAAACTGCGTGTTTAGAATAAAAATAAAGGGTAAAGCCGCGGTTCGCATATCAAAAATAAAGCCTTGAATACCGGTTTTAATGGGGTCTGATTTAGCAATGGCTGCTGCCGCATAGGCGGCCAAACCAACTGGTGGCGTGTCATCGGCCAAAATGCCAAAATAAAACACAAACAAATGAATGGCAATGACGGGAATCATCAAGCCACTGCCCTTAGCCAAACTGGCTAAGATAGGTGCGGTTAATGAGGCCATCACAATATAATTGGCTGTGGTGGGCAATCCCATGCCTAAAATAATACAACTGATGGCCGTTAAAATGAGGACCAAATAAAAATTACCGCCAGAGGCCAACTCAATGACTTGCAATAAACTTTGTCCTAAGCCGGTCATGGTCACCACTCCAATGATGATACCGGCACATGCTGTTGCAATGGCAATAGGAATCATATTTTGTGCACCTTGGGCAAAGGCTTCAATTAAATTTTTAAATCCAATGGTAAAATCTTTTTGCTTTAAACGCTTGTTTAAAAATGCTTTGATAGGTGGCTCAATTAGAATAATTAAGATTGTAATGACAATTGCATTAAACGCGGATGCTGTGGGAGATTGTCGCTTGATCATTAAAGTATAAATTAGAAAAACAATGGGAATACAATAATGCACACCACGCCATAAGGTTTTAAAAAACGGTGGAATATCTTGTGCCTTACTTGCTTGAATATTCAGTTTACAGGCTTCAAAATGAACCACTGCAAACAGTGCCACATAAGACGCAAGCGCTGGAATAATTGCCGCTTTAACCACCTCCATGTAACCAATGCCTAAAAACTCGGCCATAATAAATGCCGCAGCTCCCATCACCGGTGGCATCAACTGCGCATTGGTACTGGCGGCAACTTCAATGGCAGCCGCTTTTTCTGGAGTAAAGCCAATTTTTTTCATCAGTGGAATGGTGAAGGTTCCCGTGGTTACTGTATTGGCAATGGATGAGCCGGATAACATTCCCAATAAACCTGACGCTGCAACTGAAGCTTTAGCTGGCCCTCCTCTAAATTTCCCCAAAGCAGAATAAGCCAACTCAATAAAATACTGACCCGCCCCAGCTTTGTCCAATAAGGAACCCAACAAAACAAACAAAAACACAAAACTTGCTGAAACACGTATCGGTACACCAAAAATACCTTCTGTGCCCAAATACAAATGACTGACCATTTTACCTATATCCGCACCCCTATGCGCAACCACTTGCGGAAAATACGGCCCAAAAAAAGCAAACAACATAAAAACAATGGCCACCAAACTTAAAGCAATGCCAAGAACTCGTCTACTGGCTTCCAACAAACAAACAATCAAAATAGATCCAGCTACAATATCTCTAACAATGGGTAAGCCAGGTCTTTGTGAAATCCCTTGATAATCCAAAGCTAAATATAACGCTGCTAAAGCAGCAAGACATCCTAAAAAAATGTTTCCCCAAGCCATGAGCTTGTTGATTTTTTCTTTTTCACTTTGTTTTGGTACAAACATAAAAAAAGCTAAGCCAATAGCAAAGCTCAGGTGAATGCTGCGTAGCAAGGTATCGTTAATAATATACTGGGTACTGGCTAATTGAAACGTAGACCATATGCACAATATTATTTTGATTGTTTTATTGTTCATGGTCGACTCCCAATTTTATATTTTGCGGTCAGGGGACTACTTGTCTTAGTGCCCCCTAAACCTTCTCTAATAATTATTTTTAGACAGCTGGTTTGTTTTTTTGATCCAAATATTTTTGCACACCTGGATGCAAAGGCAAAGATAAACCTTCAAACACACTGTCTTCAGTTAAATGTGAGTAAGCTGGATGCAAGCTTTTAAAATTTTCAAAGTCGCTCATGACCGCATCAACAATGGCATAGGCCACTTCATCGCTCAGTTTATCCGAGGCCAAAAGAGTTGCTTTAAAACCAAATGAAACCACATCTTCATCATTACCTTGGTACAAACCGCCGGGAATAGTGGTTTTAACAAAGTAGTTTTCTTTTTTAATCAAATCATTGATGCAAGGCATATCCAAAGCAATAACTGCTACATCTGTACTGGTTGCAACATCTTTAATGTTGGCTGTTGGGTGTCCTACAACATAAAAATAGGCGTCTAATTTACCATCACGCAAAGCATCTGGCATTTCTGCAGCTTTGAGTTGCCCTTGAAAGCCTAAAGCATCCAATTTCATATCACAAGCCTTGAATAAGGTTTCTACCGTTCTGCGAGTTCCAGATCCTGGATTACCTATATTCACTTTTTTACCTTTTAAATCTGCAAAACTCTTGATGCCAGAATCTTTTCTAACCACCAAAGTTAAAGACTCAGGGTAAATAGACATGATGGATGTTAAGTTGCTTGCTTTTTCTTTAAAAGGCTCTTGGCCATGCATGGCTTTATACCCCACGTCAGATTGGGCAATACCAAGATCCATTTTATCTGCCAGTAAAGCATTAACATTGTAAACTGATGCTGCTGTTGCTTCTACCGTACACTTGATATTAGGGTTTTTCTTGTTCACAACCTTACAAATGGCACTTCCAGTTGGATAATAAACGCCTGTTACTCCGCCTGTGCCAATATTAATAAACGCTTGCTCTGTTGTTTTTCCTGCCTCTGCTTCTGGCTTAACTTCTGTTTGTTTGGGTTTTTGTTGGCATGCCATTAAACCAAACCCTAAAATAATGATTCCTAATTTATATCTCACAACAACCTCCTAAGCTTTGTTCTTAATTTTGTAACCGTGAATTTTTATACCTATAGCCTTATCTTTGCTTTCATCCCGCTTCGCTCTTTTCTATAGAGGGGCGCTTGCCCCTCTCAAAAAGAAAATGCGATTTTCTTTTTTCACTC
>DAOLES010000004.1:0-123207 GCA_035326705.1 Oligoflexia bacterium | reverse complement strand
ATAAAATTATCTCGTGTTTCAGTATGTTTATTTACACTCTTATCTTTGCTTTCATATTCAAGCTACTTTTATATTTTTTACGCAATGGCGCAACCTGTTTCTTGATAAACATATCCACCTGCTGTGGCGACAAACCCACCAAACGTATCGGATCTGTTCTGACCAAAAGTTTGGGCGGCACTTTGGCAAAGGCTGGGTCATCTCGCAAGCGAGCCAATAAATCATTGCTCTCACCTTTTTCACGTACATTTTTTACAGCATCTTTAGAATGCACCCTAATCACCTCATGCAATTCTTGCCTATCGCCACCTTCTTTAACCGCAGCCATCAAAATTTCTTCGGTTTGTAAAAATGGCAGTTCTTGGTTGAGATTGTTATCAATGACGCCTTTGTTGACTTTCATACCACTGGTAATGTTAAGAACCAAATCCAAAACGGCATCACAAATCAAAAAAGCTTGTGGGAGCACCACCCTACGGTTGGCACTATCATCCAAGGTTCTTTCAAACCACTGTGTTGCTGCCGTGTCATAGCAATTGCCCACCAAATTAATAACATACCTGGCCAATGAACAAATTCTTTCACTGCGCATTGGATTTTGCTTGTATGGCATAGCAGAAGAGCCTATTTGTGAACTTTTCATAGGTTCTTCTATCTCATGTAAGGCTTGCAGTAGACGCATATCATTGGCAAATTTGGCTGCAGATTCACAGATATTGGCCAATAATGTGACCACTTGCGTATCTGCCTTTCTTGGATAAGTCTGACCTGTGACCCAAAATCCTTGCTTGAAACCCATTTTTTCCATGACAAAATCATCTAAAGCCAAAGCTTTATCTGCATCGCCATCAAACAGTTTTAAAAAGCTATCTTGTGTGCCTGTTGCGCCTTTAACGCCATGAAAACGCATATGCTCTAATTCAAAAATCAAACGCTCAAAATCTAAAACAAAATTTTGTGCCCACAAACACGCTCTTTTACCCACTGTTGTTGGTTGTGCGGGTTGAAAATGGGTAAATGCTACGGTAGCAGTCTCTTTTTCTTTTTCTGCAAAGGTTGCCAATTTATCAATGACGGCCACCAGCTTTTTCTCCAAAAGCTCAAGCCCTTGTTTCATCATAATCAAATCCGCATTGTCGGTGACATAGGCACTGGTTGAACCCAAATGAATGATACCCGCTGCTTTTGGGCATTGTTTACCATAAGCTTTAACATGCGCCATCACATCATGTCGTAACTCGCCTTCAAACTTCTCAGCCACTTTCCAATTGATTTTACTTTTAAACTTTTTTAGCTCATCTATCTGACCTTTGCTGATGGGCAAGCCTAATTTTTTTTCGCCTTCTGCCAAGGCAATCCACAGCTCACGCCAAAGCTCAACCCTTCTTTGCCTAGAAAAAATGGTGGCCATGTCTTCACTGGCATAGCGTTGTATAATCACATCAATTTGATTGCTTTCCATACTCATGGCATGCCACTTACACTATTTTTTAATGAATTTAAACTCTAAGTTCTTGATAATAGAAATATTTTTTGTTTAAAAATCATTCTTTTTGCTATCAAAAATCTGTTTAAGGTATCCCAAAAATATCAAGTCAATTGCTGTATAATAAATTGTTGAGTAAAAACAAAAAAGCCAGGGATTCCCCTGGCTCTGGCAATGCATTGTATTTTTGCTAGGTCTTAAAAATACCATTGGAAAGCAGCTTTAAGTCCATAATGGGTGACATCGCTGCCTTCAATACTAGAGTAACTAAAGGTTGCTTCAGGTGAAAGGGCAAAACGTTTGCCTAAACGAAATTCATATCCAGCGCTCAAACAGGCATTAAAGCCTGCATCTGATGTTGCAGAAAATGAAAACGTACCGTCATCACCATCAATTTGCAAAGACGCAAAGCCAATTCCTGGACGAAGATAAAAATTACCATTTAAAAAGAATTGAGCAGCAAAATTAAGTGAACCATGCGTCACTGTTACGCCATCTTCATCTGTAATGGCATTGTTGGTTTCAGCCATCAATAAAATATTTTCACTGATGCCGCCTCCTATTCTAATGCCTCCAAGAAACGCGCCTTCTTTATAATCACCGCCATCTATATTTAAACTTCCCCCTCCAAGAGAAAAGCCAAGAAAGAAACCTTTACGGTCTACATAGTCCTGAGCATAAGCTGAACCCATCATAAACAATAAAACCAAACTTAAAGCAAACCCAATCTTTTTCATCATCGCGGGACCATAACACCAAGGTTCCAAAAAAACAATTTTCTATTGCGTTGCTGATTTGACCAAAAATCCTTGCGGGTAGCGTATATGCACTGTCTGCACGGGACAAAAATAAATCCTATTTTTAGTTTTTAAGGCTTTTAAGATCTTACAATACAAAATAAAAGAGGTTTTAGACCACACCTCACCCTGCTTGGCTTTGAATCAGTCAAAAAGCGTGGTTTTTAGCTGAGAAGGGGGAGAAAATCCCCCTTAATAAAAACTATATCCCAAAACCCAGTTGCACAACGTAACGGGTATTGCCTTCTTGACGGGTATGGACACCCACTTCTTCAGAGTATATCGCAGCACTGAGTTTGGCCACCCATAAGTCAACGGTAGCACCTGCAGTCATATAGCCTTGAGACAACCCTGCGCGCACTGCTAAAATCGCAGGTAATTTGGTTTCCCAGCCTAAATGCAATTTAGAAATAAACGGTGTGTCTTGATTAAGGTTTCTTAAGTCCAAAGCAATGGCATTTTCAATTTTTGCAAAACTCGGATGAATGGCAATACCTGCACTCAAAGACTCTTCGTTACCAGGCGCTGAATCAAAACTTGGGCTTCCAATATCTTGCCAAGTTAAACCCACCATAGGCTGTAGCTTTTTACGCCAGTTTGCTTCTTTTAAACTGCCAAAAGCTAAATTACTTTTTAAACCAACATCCGCTCCCAGACCAAAACGTTGTTTTTCCCAAATGTTCTCTAATTGGCTTTCCAACTTTAATTTTCCATTGGCATCATTTTGCGTATCTGCATAATCAATGATTTCATCTGCTTCATCCATGGCCAAACGAACCGTGGGCTTTAAAGTTACCCCAACTTGCAATGCATCTTCAAAAAATGCTTTTGCCCCAGATACATAAGCTACCAAGTCTGTGGTTGATCTTACATGAAACTCTGGAACAGCGGGTTCACGCACGGTAAAATCAAAGTTTTCCTCAGCCAATAAACCTATGGCAAAGTTTTTGCGGGCATAACCCACAATTTCTGTCGTTAAACGCAAGTGTCTAAACTTACCATTGTTTTTAGCAATAAAATCATCTAAGACCCTAAAACGATCACCGTTCTGATCGGAAGCATCTTCTAGATCATTGACCAAATCTTTTACATCCGTAATCAAACTAAAAGCATCTTTAGAAATCTCTCCGGTTAAGTTTAAAATTCTTAGCTCACCTTTTTTAAGATCATTAAGCCCGGCAGGGTTATAAAAAGGAGATGAGGCATGCGTACCTTTTAAGGCAACACCCACATTACCCATCCCTAAGTTTCTGACTTGCCGGTACAAACTGGGAGAAGGCGTATCAAAACTTGGACTAGCATATGCTGTTCCTAAACTTAAACCCAAGCTTAACAAGCCAAGACAAAGGTACAAATAAGCACGGTTTTGCTTTTTATTATTTTTTATCATCATTTTGCTCCTAGAGAGGTTCGTCACATGTGGCTTGAGTAGCGCTGTTAAAGGTTGAATCAAAGAAAGTAGGAATAGGATCAATACCCAAATCCATAGCAATTTGGTCTGCACGCAAAATCAATGAAAAATCTTGGCTTAAACCCAAGTCTCCCCCAACTTCATTGACCTCAGTCAAGTTCTCTCTAAATCGTGTTTCTTGCTCTGGTGTTAAAGCATCGGCATCAAAGCCATCTGGCACTTCATCTTTCATGCTTCCCACACAGCCTGGAGTTAAATTTATACAGTGATTGCATGCATCGTTGGCTGTTTTTAAGCCCACTCTGGTCAAGGCACCGCCCAACTCAAATAAGCGAGAAGCGTATAAACGAATAAAAACGTTGTCTCTATCTGCATCAGATAAAGCATTGGCATCCAAAACTTTAAAAATATCAGTTGCTTCTTCTAAGTTGGATAAACGCTCTAAATCAGGGGCTATTCTTAAAAAGCTGCTCAAGTCATTTTCACTGGGATCTAAAGGATCTGCTAAACAGGCCAATAAACCCAAAATCCCTTGATCACCCTCTGGACAATTGTTTGCCCCTGACAAGGCAGCATCTCCTAACAATGCTGAGCCTAATAAAAACTTAGCCTCTTCATCGTTGACATCCTTTTCAACGGCTTGCCGTGCTTTTTCAATGGCTTGACTGTACTCACGCGCATCCAGTAAAAATCGCACCTCTTCTTTTAGTTCTGCTTTTTCGCTGGCACAGTTGAGCAAAAAAACGAGCAGACTAAACCATAAAAACCGTGTTTGTCTCATATATTGTATTCCTTCTCTAAAAATTGGGCTTATTGATCTATTGTACGCAAACAAAAGAAAAATGGCAAAAGCTATAGACAATTATAAGTAAATTCATAGGCTTGCATTAAACTCTTTGTTCATTCATTATTTCAAATAGATGAATTTTATTTTACTCACTTTCATATCCCAATGTTTGGTAAGTTGATGTGAAGTTATTTTTATGTAAAAAAATATTAGATGATCTGCAGCAACTTTGCAAAAAAGCAGACAAATTATGTATGTATCTTTTAATTGCTTAAAAAATGCCGTATAGTTTCTAGCTGTGTCAGAACAAACCATCATTCAATTATTAAGAAAATCAATTCATCAACACATTGTAGGCAAAGATAATGTCATTGACATGTTATTGTGTGCCCTACTTGCCAGAGGCCATGTTCTTATTGAAGATGTACCTGGTGTTGGGAAAACCACCATTGCTTCTGCTTTAGCACAATCCATTGAAGGCAGTTTTCAACGCATTCAATTTACCAGTGATCTATTACCGTCTGATATCATCGGTGTTCCTATTTTTAACTCTGAGTTACACCACTTTGAATTTCACCCTGGACCTATTTTTTCTAACATTGTTCTGGCTGATGAAATCAACCGCACCACTCCTAAAACCCAGTCAGCTTTATTAGAAGCCATGCAAGAAGGTCAAGTCACGGTTGATAGAGAAACGCATACTCTCAATAAACCTTTTATGGTGATTGCCACCCAGAACCCTATGGAACAATTTGGTACTTATCCTTTGCCTGAATCACAATTGGATCGTTTTTTATTTAAGATTAACATTGGTTATCCTGAAGCCAAAGAAGAACTGGGCATTGTCCAATCTTTGAGTGAACGCTTTGAAAGAAAAAAAATCTCCCCTGTTTGCAACACAGACCATATTGTTGATTTGCAAAAAGCCGTAAGCCGTGTTCATATTGATCCATCTTTACAACAATACATTGTAGATATTATCCGCAAAACCAGAGAGTCAACATTGATTAGCTTAGGCGTAAGCCCCAGAGGCACGGTTGCTTTATATAGAGCCTCACAAGCACTGGCTTTTATCAATGGTAAAGATTTTGTTAGTCCAGATGATATCAAAGTCTTGGCTCCACATGTTTTATCGCATAGAATTACCTTGTCTGCCCACCAAACTAAAAACATAGATCATGGTGATTACAATAAAATGCAAAAAGATGCCGTCATTGATATTTTAGATCAATTGATGGTGCCTTTATAAATGTTATAAACTGATACATGCTTAATGTTTAACCCCACCAAAAAAGCCAAAGCAAAATACCCAAAGTTTAAAATTAAACTTACATTTTTAGGTTATACTTTTATTGCAACCTCTATTGGCGTTGGCATTGCCAGCATGAATACCGGCAATAATTTATTGTATTTAACTTTTTCAATGATGCTCAGTTTTATTGTTCTTTCTGGGGTTTTATCCAACGCTACCCTTTACAAAGTAAAACTGGTCTTTTTAAATCAGCCGAGATTTTTTGCGCAAGAAATTTCTCATGCACCGGTGGCTTTATTGAATCAGAAAACTCGTTTTTCTTCGTATGCAGTTAACTTAGCCCCTATTGCCAGTGCTCATAATCTAGACTTTGAAAACGTTGATCTGCATGACGTACAAAAATCATTTGTTTTAAAAATTTTACCGCAAGAACAAGTTCAGAGCTTTGCAAATTTTTCTTTTAGCAAAAGGGGTTTTTGTCAATTCCCAGATTTTAATCTTGAAACTTACTTTCCATTTGGTTTTCTTAAAAAATACATCCAAATTGAAACCGATGCCTCCGTTTTAGTTTTTCCAAAAAAACTTGAAAGCCAACAGTTGCTACATTTTAATCAGAATCTTATAGGCACATTGGTTAGTCAAAGAAAGAATGTTTCCGGTAACCCCGCTGGCTTAAGGGAATATGTTCAAGGAGACCATTACAAAAACATTCACTGGAAGTCTTCTGCAAAAACAATGTCTTTAAGGGTTAAAGAGTTTGAAACAGAGGAAAGTAAAGATGTGGGCATCCACCTTATATTGCAAAAAAACCAAGCCCATTCTAACCTTGAAAATCATGCTTTGGTGGAACTGGCTTTATCTTATGTCTGCAGCTTATTGTTAGAATTAAAACAGAATCATATCCCCTGTTTTGTTAAAATAAATAACACTCCTAAAATGCGTTCCAGCCATGGTATTGATGCCATTTTAAAATCTTTAGCTCTGTATGAACATGAAGAAGATTCTATTGATAACTTTAACTTTAGCCATCTTAAAAACAAACAAACCTCTATTGTTGTCACCAATCTCAATAAACTGGTTTTTTCTAGTTTTGATAATCTACATGTTATTGCCGCTGATACTTTAGGAGCCTTGGCATGAGGTTCTCTAATTATTTGCATTTATTCTCATGCACCTTGGTGGCCATTGGTTTTTCAGCCATTGCTATCAGTGGCGCCTATACCCTCTATGCAATTGCAGGCCTACTGATCACTTTACTTTACATTAAGTTTAGTAACTTTATTGATAATAAATTAAGAATTCCTGTAGTTTTAGTTAACATTAGTATTCTTGGTCTTTTGCTGTTCAGTTTATACGATATCTTTTTCATGTCTTTTGATATTGTGGGTAATGCCATTCGTTTTGTTATTGTTTTGCAAATCATTAAACTCTTATCTGTAAAAAGCAGCAGAGACTGGCTGCAAATTTATGCCTTAAGTTTTTTACAACTTCTTTCTTCTACAGTGCTTTCTGAGAGCATCAGTTTTGCTATTCCTTTTTTCATTTATCTGTTTTTTGCCACTTGGACTTTAACTTTATTCAATCTTAAAACCCAAGTTGAGAACCTTAATCAAGACCAAAACAAAAGCCAAAACAAAACTTTGCGCCATTTGCTTAATTCAAAGGATGTTGTGCGTAGACGTTTTTTTGCTTCCAGTGCAGCCCTTTGCAGTCTTATTTTATTGTTCACCTTTATTGTATTTTTTTCTATCCCCAGGGTTTCTTTTAAAAACTTTTTGCGTAGAGCCGCAAAACCCAAAGATGTTGCGGGTTTCTCTAAAGAAGTAGATTTGGGCACCTTGGGTAATATTCAGGGCAGCTCTGAGATAGCGTTTAGAGTTGAGATTCACAATAAAAAGCTCAGTAAAAAAGAACTGGCGCTTACTTATTGGCGAGCCAACAGTGCAGATCAATTTGACGGCAAAACCTGGCGCTCATCCCGCAATAAATTTAAAGTGGTGCGCATGGATCTGGACAACACTGAAGTTTTTTCAAACAGAACTTTACCCAGTAAAAAACCTGATTACATGAAATATACGGTTAGTTTGGAATCTTTGGATACTCCCTTGCTTTTTTTGGCTGATCATTTTGTTGAGGCTACTTGGGACAGGTCTTTTCTTGAGCGGTTTTTACGTAGAACCTTTATGATTCGTTATTATCCTGAATCAGACAGTTATGAAATGCACACCAGTGCGCGCTATCAATCTGATTTACAATACACGGCTGTTTCATCAATCAACATGCCCAGCATTACTCGCTTGCAAGAAAACTTTAATCAAGACTATCCAGAACATATTAAAGATCTTTACTTACAATTGCCAGAACTCTCTGAGCCATTAACAGATTATCTAAACACCATAGCTTATCCCAATGTTTCTCCTTTTATCAAAGCTTATATGGCACAAGAATTTTTAAAAAAACAGTACCGCTATACCCTTAACATACAAGACGTGGGTCAAAAAAATCCCTTGGACAACTTTTTTTTAAACACCAAAGCTGGCCATTGCGAGTATTTTTCTACGGCCATGATTGTTATGCTCCGGCATATTGGTATTCCTGCCAGGCAGGTTATGGGCTTTAGAGGGGGTGAATACAATCCTTATGGAAACTACGTTTCTGTCCGCCAATCCGATGCCCACTCTTGGGTGGAAGTTTATTTTCCTGATTTTGGCTGGTTGCGCTTTGATCCAACCCCAGCCAACACCTCTTTTAAATTACCAGACAACTTTATCAAACCTTTGTTACAATTTTCAGACTATTTAAAATTACGCTGGCAACGCTATGTTGTTGACTACAATCTTAAAAAACAATTGGCTGGACTTAAATCTTTTTCTGAAAAATTCAGCCAAGCTTTTGCGGCTTTAAAACAAAAACCAAACAAAGATCAAAAAATAAAAAACAATGCCAAAGACAATTCTGGTCAAGTCTTTAACCCTATTGTCTTTTTATTCATCTTGGTAGCTGTTTTACTGTTTATTTTATTGGCTGTCATTGTATCAAGGTTTAGACAGCAGTCCTCGCCATACAATCTGGTCTTAAAAAAATTGCGTTCTTTAGGCTTTAAAAAATACCCCAGTGAAACCGTTGATGAATTTAAAGAACGGGTATTACAAAAACACCCTGAACTAGAGAAAAGTTTAACATCTATCAACACCTATTATTTGCACCATCGGTTTGGAAAAAAAGTTTTATCCTTGGCGCATTGGCATCAACTGCTAAAAATGCTTAAACTAAAAAAGAAAAAATAATTTACTTGTTTTTCTTTGATTTGGTCCAAAAATCTTCTTTTTGGATGACTCTGTTTTTATAGGTAAATGCGTAACTCTGACAGGCAAAGACGTGATCCTTATTGTTATTATCCAAACATTGTCCTTCATAGGCCATAGCAGAACCAACAATAATGCGCTTAAGGGTTAGTTTTTTACAATTGGTGGATAAAATATAGGTTTGCGCACCCCCAGAACAGTAAAACATCCCTTCTGATTCATTGATAATGGTTTCGTTGGCCTTTGCCGTGTGCATCAAGCCGCATAAAAAAATTAAGACACTGAATTTGAAAATGGATAAAACTTTATTGTATTTCACCCCATAAAACTACGCGCTTGTTAGTAAACTTGCAACCTAGATAAAAAATATTAAAAAATAACTCATAAAAATTAGCTTGAGATGTTTTTAATAGCCATGCTATGACTCTTGATTATGTACGTAGAAAAGGTATCCCTTAAAGACCCTAGAGCAAAATATCAACTGCTAGAATCCTTTAAAAACACAGGATTTGCTGTTTTGGTTGACCATCCTATTGACGCGCAACTGATTGAAGATAGCTATACCGCTTGGAAAGATTTTTTTGCAAGCCCCGCAAAACATGATTATTTGTTTAATCCTGAAACCCAAGACGGTTACTTTCCTATGCTTTCAGAAAATGCTAAAGGCCAAGCTTTACCAGATTTAAAAGAATTTTTTCATTACTACCCACATCACAGAATTCCCAACGCTTGCCAACACATAACCCAAAACTTACATCAAGAACTTATTTCTCTTGCCCACACCTTGCTGCATTGGTTGGATGAAGTATTACCACAAAACATCACCCAAAATCTTAGCCAAAGTTTATCCAGCATGGCTCGTGACAGTCAACAAACACTGATGCGTCCCATTCATTATCCACCGGTTAAAGATGATGCTCTCTTAAAACAAGGTGCCATAAGAGCTGCCGCCCATGAAGATATTAACCTTATCACTTTACTACCAGCTGCTTCTGCTCCTGGTTTGCAAGTTAAAGATACCCAAGGCAATTGGCATGATGTCAGTTGTGACCCCGGTATGATTGCCGTCAATGTTGGTGATATGTTGCAAGAAGCCACCGGTGGCCACTTGCCATCTACCACGCACCAAGTGATTAACCCAGAGCAAGAGGCTATGCGGTCATCACGTTACTCTATACCTTTATTTGTACACGCTAAACCGGAAGTGGTTTTATCCAAGCGTTACACCGCAAAAAGCTACTTGGATGAACGGCTTAGAGAAATTGGTTTAAAATAAACCATCTTTACCTTTATTGCCTACTCAAATCATATTGCCCCATAGCTGTTTTTGGTTATGAACCACCACCAGCCACAAATGCGCCCTATCTTATTAGTCTACTTGAAACCTTAAAAACAGTGTATCGCATTTCAACAAGAATGCATGTAAACTGGTTCAATAATAAAAGGGGATAGGCATTGTTTTAGGCTATCCCCTTTTATTGACTAACTTAAATAATGTATGCTCAAGTATAATATTAATCTGTTTTATTTTTGCCCTATGCTTCACAAACCAATAGTTCAGTTTTTATCTTATAAAACCAGTTTCTCATTTCTTCTAAAGTCATATGTTGCATAATATGCCTGCGTATGACCCAAGCTTCTAGTTTTCTAAAAGGTTGTTCATTTTCATCCCATTTTTTTGGAGCATTACACTCACTGTTTGGGCGGCGCCAATGGAATTTTGCATAGTATTCACTATCATCAAAAGCGCGTCGTTTTTCCGCTTCTAAATAACTCAACTCACAACTTAAATTTTCCGGTGAATCAATGAGCGTGTTGGTGTAGTGAAAACCATGTTCTATGATACGACACATAATCACTTTTCTTTCTCCATTGACATCCGCAAACAAATCAACAAATACCGGAGCCAACCACGCATAAGCTACATTTCTTAATGTTTCTGATGCATAAACTTTGTGCATAAAATCATGCACAGCAGGCGCTTGATTGTCTGGATTATCGTACCAATAGGCAAGTCCACGGGTATCAAATTGCGGATACCATTCTGTTCTACATTGGGTATAGTCGGTTTCTTTTTTAAAAACGTCATTATCATAATCATAATTAAACTGATCTTCATCAGCATAGTGGTTTCTGTAACAATAACCCACTTCTTCTGCTAACAAACCGTCTGCTAATAAAATATCTGGGTCCAAAGTTGGTTCATCAATAGGAATGCCCAAGCTCATCTGTGCAGTAATATTTTTAATGACGTTCAACCATTGTTCAGCTGCAACATCTAAATCAAGCCATTGAGGTGAAATAGCCGTTAGTTTTTCTGGGGCTTTACTAACTTGAAAGACTATTTTTTGAGCACTCACCGCAATGACTACTAAACAAATTGATAAGATAAAATATTTTCGCATGGGCATGACTCCTTTTAAAACTTTAAATCAGTCCTAGTGCGTTGCATAATTTTTTGCAAGTTTTTTTACTACAATCCCATGCCTCTAGAAACTGCTGCCGCTATAAAAGGAATGATAGCGTATAGATGTGAACTGATCATATGCATGATTTTAAAGGTCTTGGCTTGCATTTTAGAGTTTTGCACATAACCCTTTTTTGCCCAGGAAGCCGCTTTAAATACGCAAACCAACTCAATAAAAATAATTAAAAACACCAAGCCTAATTTGCCATGAAAAATGCCCTGCTTCATATAAAAAGCCACTGCTTTGTCAGTTCCAGCAAATAATCGATAAAAACCTGTCAGTAATGATAATAATAAAGCAACATGCAAAAGAATATGAATACCCTTGATGCGTTTTAGTGCCAACTCTAAAGACTGCTCGCCAGCTCGTTTAAACCATTGTGATCGCATGATATAAGCTGCAATGGCCAATGCAAACCCATAATAATGTAAACCTGAAATAAAAACACTCATAATTTCTCCTCCTAATCTCAAAAGGTACGGCCTTACTTTTGATACACTCTCTTTATCTTTATCTCAAAAGTAAGGCCGTACCTTTTGAGATTAACCCACTGTCCAGGTCTGTGGACCTTTTATCAACTCCTGTAAATTACCTTCACCTTTTTGTTGGATGACTGCATCCAACTGTTCATTGATGAGCTGATCATACGTGGGTCGTGCATGCTGTCTTACAATTCCCATAGGCACAGGAAAATCTGGAACATTCATTTTGGCCAATTGGTGATGTACCCCCAAGTTATTTACATCTGTACTGTGAACCAAACAATCTTTTTCTGTTTTATCTTTACCCAACTGGACCACAGCCAATTCATTGGCCGCATTCATGACAATGCCTTTGTCATTATTTTTTCCAAACACCATGGCTTTGCCAGCTTCAAGATAAAGAATATTGTCATCTCGTTTATCTTTATCCGTGATCTCAGCATGGGCACCATCATTAAAAATATTACAGTTTTGATAAATTTCTACAAAGGACAAGCCTTTATGGGCCACAGCGGCTTCCAACGTTTCGGTCAAGTGCGCTGCAAAAATATCCACTGATCTTGCCACAAAACTTCCTTCCGCTGCCAGAGCCAAAGACATAGCAGATAAGGGTGTATCAATAGATCCATAGGGTGTGGATTTGGTTTTCTTGCCCACTTCTGATGTAGGTGAATACTGCCCCTTGGTCAAACCATAAATTTTGTTGTTAAAACATAAAACGTTGAGATTAACGTTGCGTCTTAGTGCATGCAAAAAATGATTGCCGCCTATAGACAAAGCATCACCATCACCGGTAATAACAAAAACGGTTAAATCAGGACGTGTACAGGCCAAGCCCGTTGCAATGGTTAAAGCTCGACCGTGAATGGTATGAAACCCATAGGTGTTCATGTAATAAGGGAATCGGCTGGAGCAGCCAATACCAGAAATAAAAACTATTTTTTCCTTGTCTATCCCTAAGTTGGGCAACATGCGTTGAACTGCAGCCAAAATAGCATAATCACCGCAGCCTGGACACCAACGTACTTCTTGATCTGAACTAAAATCTGCTTTTGTTAATGGTTTGCTTTGCATTGTCTTAACTTATCCACATTTCTTCTCAATGCCATGCTTTGGCATTAAGAAATTATATACACTCCAAAATCGCTTGTTTAACTTCACTAATTTTTAAAGGCTGTCCCTGTACTTTATGATAGCCTTTGATATCCAAGGCAAATTCATTGCGTAAGATATTTTTAAGTTGTCCCATATTCAACTCCACCACCAAAACTGTTTTAAACCGCTGCATGATTGGACCCAAGTCTTTGGGCAAAGGGTTTATGTAACGCACATGCAGGCTACTGACTTTTTTACCCAATTTTTGTAGCTGTTCTACTGCACTGGTGATTGCACCTTGCGTACATCCCCAACCAATAACCAAAACATCGCCTTGTTTTTCACCCAAGATTTGTGTTGCTGGAAAAGTTTCTGCCACTTTATTGACTTTGGCCTGGCGCAAATGCACCATATGCTCGTGGTTTTGCGGATCATAGCTCACATTGCCGGTAATATCCTGTTTTTCTAGGCCGCCAATACGATGTTCTAAACCTTTAATTCCAGGACTTACCCATGGTCTGGCCAAAGTTTTTTGATTACGCATGTAAGGTTGGTAGCCTTTCACATTATTTGCATTCATGTCTTCAATGGCAATAGACTTTAAATTGTCTATATTGGGAATCATCCAAGGTTCAGCACCATTGGCCAGATAGCCATCACTCAACAAAATCACTGGACCCATATATTCAATAGCCAAGCGCACCGCTTCAATGGCAAAATCAAAACATTCGCCTGGGCTTCCTGGCGCCAATATTATACAAGGGCTTTCTCCATTACGACCATACATGGCTTGCAGTAAGTCTGCTTGTTCGGTCTTGGTAGGCATTCCCGTGCTGGGGCCAGCACGTTGAACATTTACCACCACCAAAGGCAACTCCGTCATCACTGCTAAACCTATGGCTTCACTTTTTAAGGCTAAACCGGGACCGCTGGTGCCAGTGATGGCAATATGCCCACCAAAAGAAGCGCCAATGGCTGCTCCCACAGCAGCAATTTCATCTTCCGCTTGAAAGGTCATCACATTAAAGTTTTTATGTTTAGACAATTCATGTAAAATATCTGAAGCTGGCGTAATAGGATAGCTGGCATAAAATGCTTTTTTCTTATCTTTACGATTTTTATTCACCAAAGCAATAGCCGCAACCAAACCTTGGGCCAAAGCCTGATTACCTGTCAATTGCCTGTAGGTTCCAACTGGTAATTGTGCTTTGGGCACTTCATAGCTGGTCGTTAACAGTTCTGTCGTTTCACCAAAAAAATAACCGGCTTTAAGGGCCTTGGTGTTGGCTTCAACAATTTGTGGGGCTTTGCCAAATTTATCGCCTATCCATTTTAATGTGGTTTCAAGCGGTCTGTTGTACAACCAATACATCAAGCCCAAAGCAAAAAAGTTTTTACTGCGATTGACTTCCTTGTTACTTAAACCAACATCAACCAAAGCTTTGGCATTCAAGTCACTGATGGGAATTTTAATCAAACGATAATAACTTAAGCTATCATCTTCTAAGGGGTTGCTGCTATAACCCGCTTTTTTTAAATTTTGTTCGGTAAAAGCATCTTCATTAACAACAATCAAGCCACCTTTGGCTAAATCTTTAAGATGTACTTTTAAAGCGGCAGGATTCATGGCCACCAAAACATCCGGTGTATCTCCGGGCGTTCTGATATCATGGCTAGAAAAGTTTATTTGAAAGCCACTGACGCCGGGCAATGAACCGGCTGGTGCCCTAATTTCTGCTGGGAAATCAGGAAAGGTAGCAACATCGTTGCCAATGACGGCTGAGGTGTTGGTAAACTGTGATCCCGTTAACTGCATTCCATCGCCTGAATCACCTGCAAAACGAATGGTGACCTGTTCAAGCATCTGTTTTTTTAGCGTTGGTAATTGACTCATGATCTTGCAGCCAACATGTAACATTATTTTATCTACAGGTCTTGTTTTTCTTTTAATCTTGCCTGATTGATTTTGTTTTTAAAGCTCTTTTTTGCTATTTTCAGCTGCATAAACCTTTATCCAATGATAAGAGTATAAAATTGTGTCTCACCAAGAAAAATCAACCACCCATTCATCCTTGGTTTGGGGCAAAGAAACTCAGTATTTTTTTGAACTTGGCCCCGATCAAATTTTAAATGCTATAGAACAACAAGGTTATATCTGTACTGGCAGATGTTTTGCCTTAAACAGTTTTGAAAACCGAGTGTATGAAATAGAAATTGAAAGCGATGACAAAACGCCTTTGGCCCATAAAAAAGTAGCCAAATTTTACCGCCCCGGTCGCTGGAGTAAAGCACAAATCTTAGAAGAACATGCCTTCTTATTAGACTTACAAAAAAATGAAATCCCCGTGGTTGCGCCTGAAATTTTTCCAGATGCTACCACTCTAAAAACAACCGACACTGGCATTCACTTTTGTGTTTTTCCAAAAGTGGGTGGCCGTTTACTGGAAGAACCCAATACCGATGATTATTTACAGTTGGGACGTCTGGTGGCAAGAATACATCAAGTGGGTCAAAGCCAATCTTTTGCTCATCGTTATCAGCTCAATGAAAAAAGCTTTGCCTTGGATCACTTGCAGTTCTTGACTCAAGAATGGCAAGAGTTCCCCATGCATCATGCACAAAAGTTTTCTAGCTTGGTCACAGATATTGCTCATTATGCCCAACCCTTATTTGCACAATTTACGTCTATCCGTCTGCATGGAGATTGTCATTTTGGTAATATTTTAAAAAATCAGGAACAAGTGTTTTTTGTTGATTTTGATGACTGTATTGCTGCCCCTGAAATTCAAGATCTGTGGCTTTTAGCCAAAGTTACAGAAGCTAAACCTTTTACCAATCCAGACTTTAACATACTGATAGAAGGTTATGAACAGATCAGACCCTTTAATCCAGCGCAAGCACAACTGGCAGCTCCCTTAAGAGCCATGCGCATGATTCATTTTTCTGCCTGGATTGCCAGACGTTGGCAAGATCCGTCTTTCCCACAAGCCTTCCCAGAATTCAACAGTGAAAAATATTGGCAAGAGCAAATTAACGAACTAGAGAATATTGTTCAGAACTTTCATTAAAACTCAATGGCATCAATTGCTGCACATCGTTTATTGCAGTATTTTAATATACATAGAAAAATTTTTGGTCGGCCCGTCCAAAGCATGCTGATTACATAACATGTATTCGAGCGCACTATTAAGATTAAGAATACGGCAATTTAATAGCTTACTTCCATCATCATAGAGATTAAGATGGGTTTCTGAAATTTCATAACTTAAATCCCATTGTGCATAGGAAGCATCATCACAACCACTTTCATACGTGGCATTCTGATCTTCTAAAAAATTTAAACGCATGCAGACATTAAACGTATCCCCTAAGGTAATATAGCCCATGGCTCCACCCATATACAAAGCGTGAGCATTCCAATTTCCTGATATATCTGCTTGCTCAATAACTTTAAACAGAGATTGATCTGCATTGTTAAAAGCCTCTATATATGGCCCGTAAAACTGCTGTAAATCAATCACTCTATTCAACTCTTCTAGAGACTCAACTTCAAGAACCCTTCGAAACAGTTCGCTGCTTGGAATAGAATCATTGCTTTGTGCATAAACAGTTATGGATGAAACAAATACGATAAGTGTAAAAATAATGTTTTTAATTTTCATAAGGATTAAGTAATTAATAAAATGCAATGTGTCAATCTAAAATTTCTTGCTACTTTTAGCGGTCATTTTTATTTTCTTTAAACCTGTTCTGTATAGACTGGTCCCGGCAAAATGTTGCTTGAAACTGGCTTCATCCATATTTTGAATATCTTGTATACTTAGACCCACATGGGTTTTAGGTATAAACGCCTCTTTATTATGTGCCGGGGCCTTTCTGTTCCACGGGCAGACTTCTTGGCAAATGTCACAGCCTATCATCCACCCCTCTAAGTTTTCAGCAATATTGTTGGGTAAGTCTTCATCTCTATTTTCTATTGTGTGATAAGAAATACACTTATTGGCATTGAGCACATAAGGAGCTTCAAAAGCGTCTGTTGGGCAAGCATCCAAACAACGGGTGCAGGTTCCACAATGTTGTCTGAGCATGGGTGGGTCTGGCATCAATTCCAGATTCAACAGTACACAAGCTAATAAAGTATAAGATCCCAAGTGCGTATCAATCAAACAGGTGTTTTTGCCAATCCACCCTAAGCCCGCTTGTACAGCGTAATCGCGTTCTAAAATTGGCCCGGTATCGACATAGATTTTGTAGTCAAACTCAAGTTCTTGTTCTTCCATAAAGGTTTGCATGGCTTGCTTTAATTTTTTTTTCAACAGTTTGTGATAATCTTTACCCCAAGCATAACGTGCTATTTTTGCCTCATAATTTTGTACATTTTCCTCTTTGGGTTTGTAAGATATACTGGCCATTAAAACAGTTTGGCACTTGGGCATGAGTTTTTGAACATTTTGTCGTTTCTGTTTACGCTCTTGTTCAGCCATGTAATGCATGTTGCCAGCAAAACCTTTGTCGACCCAATTAAGGTAAGCAGCATAGCTTTGCACATCCTGCGGTGCACACAAACCCACTTTATCAAAGCCTTGTTTTAAAACATGGTCTTTAATTTTTTGGCTGTGCTGTGTTGTACTTTTCATAATGCGGGTTCACCGCCCTAAGCCTATTAATTTAATAATTATTTTTTTTGTGGAATAGACGTAGCAATCAAAATTACCATTTTTTGCTCACCAATATTAATCACGCCGTGTTCTTGACCTGCATTAACATGGATGGCCGTTCCGGCTTCATATTCACGTGTGGTTCTACCCACAGTAAAACGTGACCGGCCTTCTAAAATAACATAGGTTCTATCTTGATCCGGTAAAATGGAAGATTTTTGCGCCTGACCTGGCTCAAAACAAGCCAACTCGGTATGCAAACGTTTGGACTTAAACATGGTCAGGGTTTGCATTTTTTCTGGCGAAAATTGAATCACGTCTTTGAGTTGAACTGTTTTCACCAAAGCCTTATACCAAATTATTAAACATTAGTGAATAGCAAAAGACAGCCTGCGCTTTTGCTAAATATCTTAGGTTAAGCTTGGTCTAAACCAAAAGGCTTTAACTTATCTATGCCTTGTTTGGGTGTGGCCAAACTTAAACCAATGAGCAAGGTTAATGATACTGTAATCGCTGGAATAACCGCATCAATTTGAAACGAATGATCAACCATTTCCCACAACAAGGTGGTTACCGTTCCACCAATGATACTGCCCAGTGCGCCAGCCGTTGTTGCCCTTTTCCAGAATAAGGCTGCCATCAACGCTGGGGTAATGGACGCACCATATATGGTGTATGCATACAACGCTACAGCTAAAAACTGGTCTGAAAGCTGGGTTAGACCAAGTGCAATCAAACCTAAAACAATGACACTGGCTCTTGAAACCAACAACATCTCTTTCTCTGAAGCTTGTGGCCGTAAAAAACTTTGATAAATATCACGGGCAAACGATGTAGCCGGTGACAACAAATAAGAGTCGCCAGTAGAAACCACAACTGCCGCTATGACTGTAATCATAATAACACCCAGAATCATGGGCACATGTTTAATGGCCAATACGGCAATCACTTTTCCTGGATTGGCCAAACCTGGCTCTAAAACTTGTCCAATCATGGCCATAAAAATAATGGCCAGCTCAACGGCCAAAATTCCAACAATCACAAACGATACAGCTTTTTTGGCTGAGCCTTCACTGCGCGCAGCAAAAAAACGTTGGTACATATTGGCATCCCCCAATAACAATAAAAAGGCTGGTAAAAACAAACCTAAAAATGCTGTAAAACTAAAATCATGAAAAGGATTAAAATAACTCTGTGGTAGTTGAGCCATAATTTCACCCATGCCACCCGCTTTAGAAACAAGAATGGGCACAGCAATGAATACACCCACAATCATGGTCACGCCTTGAATCACATCCGTATAAGCCACTGAGAGTAGGCCTGCAGTTACCGTGAACAGCATGATAAATACTGCGGCCATAAGCGTTGCATTACCCACAGAAATAGATGGTTTAATTAAATTAAGTACGGAACCTGCTGCTCTAAATTGATAGGATACAATGGTGGTGTAAGCAATGATCAAAGCAATAGAACCAAACAAGCGTACCCAACGGTTGTAACGTTTTTCCAATAAATCTTGCAAGGTCAACTCTTGCATGCGTCTCACTTTTCCCGCAAGCAGGTACAATAGACCAAAACCCAAAACATCTGCCAAGAGCATCAAGGTAATCACCAAACCGCTATTGTAAGCTTTTTCTGAATGGCCAAATAAAGAACCACTGCCCATCCAAGTGGCCACCAAGGTCCCAAACACCACAAAGCTAGGTAAGTTTCGACCAGCTACGGCAAAGTCTGCTTGCGAATGCACTCGCTTACTTAAGTAAAACGCTACCCCCACCAGCATGAGTAAATAAGTTAAAACTCCATAAAAATAAACACTGCTTACATCTAAGTCCATTTATGTTAACTAACGCAAGCACACGTAAGCAGCAAGGAAAAAATAGCCTGCGTAAGTTCTTCAAAACATTTAATGTTTATTATGTTTGGAGAAGCTTTGACTCTAGATTGTTTAAACCGTTGATTGAAATTAAAATGCCATTTTACCACCGGTGTGTTTACTCACCAGTTCTTCAAACTCTTTGGCTTCAATCACTTCTTTTTCCAATAAGGTTTGCGCCACTTCTTCAAGCAATTTAATTTGCTTTTTCAACAGGGCTTTAACCGCGTCCATTCTCTGTTTTAAAAAGCCTTTGACTTCTTGATCTACATTTTTCAAAGTATCATCGCTGTATTCATTGTTTTCTTCATACAGGGTGGCTGAGCCCAAAGACTCTCCCATGCCATACTTGGTAATCATATTACGGACAATGGCACTGGCACGTTTTAAATCATCCGATGCACCAGTAGAAATTTCACCAAAAATAATATCTTCTGCGGCTTGCCCACCTAACAAAGAATCAACCCTACCAATCAAGTCAGATTTACTGGATAAATACTGATCTTCAATAGGAAGATAGCGGGTATAGCCTAAGGCACTTAAGCCTCTTGGAATAATAGAAATTTTATGCACTTTATCTGTGTTTTTATTAAAGGCTGCAACAATCGCATGCCCCGCCTCATGATGGGCAATCACTTTCTTTTCATGCGGTCTGATGGCCATTTTCTTTTTCTCTAAACCAACATAGGTCCGTTCAATGGCTTCTTCAAAATCTTCTGGCATAACCGTTTTACGTTTAAAACGGGCTGCCAGCAAAGCGGCTTGGTTGATAACATTGGCTAAGTCAGCACCCACCATGCCCGTGGTACCTTTGGCCACCACCTCTAAATCAACCGCTTCATCCATTTTAATGTTTTTTGCGTGTAATTCTAAAATAGCTTGTCTTTCCTTAACGTCTGGTTGACCCACACCAATCTGACGGTCAAAACGACCGGCGCGCAACAAGGCTTTGTCTAAAATTTCTGCCCGGTTGGTGGCCGCCAAAACAATAACCCCGGCTTTGGAATCAAAACCATCCATTTCCACCAAAAGTTGGTTGAGGGTTTGCTCACGCTCGTCATGACCACCTAAATTAGAGGCTGATCTGGATTTACCCACTGCATCCAACTCATCTATAAATATAATACAGGGCGCTTGTTTTTTGGCTTGTTCAAACAAATCCCGGACGCGTGAAGCTCCAACCCCCACAAACATCTCAACAAAATCTGAACCTGAGGCATAGAAAAATGGAACTTTGGCTTCACCGGCCACAGCTTTGGCCAATAAGGTTTTACCGGTTCCGGGAGGACCTACCAACAAAACGCCTTTAGGCAACTTACCGCCCAAATGTGTAAACTGTTTAGGGTTTTTAAGAAAATCTACAATCTCAACCAATTCATCTTTGGCTTCATCTTGGCCAGCAACATCTTTAAAACGGGTTTTAATGTTGTCTTGCGCTTGCATCTTATTTTTACTTTTACCAAAACGCATGATTTCTGAACCCGGTCCACCGCCCATGCGCTTCATGAACAGAGTCCATAAGAAAAACATCAAACCCAAAGGTAAAATCCAGGTCAGTAAAAAATCTCTAAACGCCCGATTTTGAATTTTATGCTCATAAGGGATTTGTTGTTGATCCAGCAATTCAATTAAGCTTTTATCTTCTGCCACTTTTACAGCAGACAATGACGGTTCAATTTTCATCCATGATGGAGCGGTAAATTTACTTTCATGTTCAACACCCTCTTTAAGCTCACCCACAACATAAGGATCAGAAAAATACACGCGTTTGAATGCGCCTTCCTTTATTTTAGTTTTAAACTCACTGTAAGGAATTTTATCTGGACGACTGGGTGACATGAACAAATTAATCACCAGCAAAAGGCCTAAGCCAATCAGTAAAAACTGCATGGGTGAACGTTTTGGATTGGGTGATTTTTTGTTTTTTTGTTTTTTTCTTTGCATAAAAATATCCTGGGGGATTAATATAAGCTGTATTGATGATTTGTCTATGCTTTGTTGACAATTAATGGGGATTTATTTTTTAAGGAAGATACAATGAAACGCTCACTACTACTAAAACCTTTATTTTTCACGCTTTTTTTAACCTTGGCCCTAAATGGCTGCGGTGAAGATGGGCAAAGTTTTTTTAACAAATGGAAGCCTCAGCACAAACAAAAAAACACCTCTGGAACAAATGGTGCTTTAGATAGCAAAGATAAAGTTTGGGTGGAAGAAGCTGAAACAACCCCCTTAACTGTTCCTTGGAAAGGTGGTGCCATTGCTGCTGATACCTTCATCAAAGTGGCCAAAAACTCAGATGCTGGTGTGGTCAATATTGGAACCACCCAAATCATCAAACAAAATCAGCCGCGTTTTTTTGGCGGCCCCAATGGACAAAACAACGATGCTTTTGAAGAGTTTTTTGGCTCAGATATTTTTAAACATTTTTTTGGTGAGCAAGGCGAACCCCAACAAGAAATTCAGCGTCCTAGTTTAGGCTCTGGTTTTATCATCAATAAAAATGGTCTGATTGTCACCAACAACCATGTGGTAGAAAAAGCCAGTGAAATCACGGTGACCATTGGTCAAGATCGTGAATACAAAGCCAAGTTGGTGGGAGCTGATCCCAAGACCGATGTGGCCTTAATAAAAATTGAACCCAAAGAAGAATTACAACCTTTGGTTTTGGGTGATTCTGATCAATTGCAAGTGGGTGAAATTGTGGTAGCCATTGGTAACCCTTTTGGCTTATCACACACCGTGACCCAAGGCATTGTCAGTGCCAAAGAGCGGACCATAGGTTTTGGTCCTTATGATAACTTTATTCAGACCGATGCATCCATTAATCCCGGCAATTCAGGCGGTCCCTTGTTTAACTTAGAAGGCAAAGTGGTGGGTATCAATACGGCGATTGTTGCTTCTGGACAAGGCATTGGTTTTGCCATCCCTATTAATTTAGCTAAAAATATTATCACACAATTACAAGAGACAGGCAGTGTCACCCGAGGTTGGTTGGGGGTTTACATCCAAAAAGTAGATGATGAGCACGCCAAGTTTTTGGGTTTACCTAACAATAGAGGTGCTTTGGTTTCTTCTGTTCAAAAAGACAGCCCCGCGGCCAAGGCTGGTGTTAAAGCTGGAGATGTTATTTTGAAGGTAGATGGTCAAAGCATCATCAACTTTAATGACTTGCCTAAAAAAATTGCCAACCTGCAAGTGGGTAAAAAAGTAAACTTGACTTTATGGCGCAATAAAAAAGAGTTGGATGTTTCTCTCACCATTGGCAAACTTCCCAATGATGAAGAGTTGGCGCAAAAAGAACCAAGCCCTGAAAAAGAAGAAAGCCCAGCTGATAAACCAGATCGTTTGGGTTTGATTACAAAAACCTTAAGCAATAGCTTGCGGGCACAATTAAAGCTGGATGAGGGTACGCAAGGTGTCCTTGTTACGGATATTGATCGCAACAGTAAGGTCTTTGACCAAGGCTTGCGTGAAGGTGATATTATTTTAAAAATCAACGACCAAGCCATAAAGTCTAACAGTGAATACCAAGAAATTGTGAGCAAGCTTAAAAAAGATCAGTCCGTTTTGTTGTACACTGAACGTCCAAAATTTGGCCGCCAGTTTATTGCTTTTACTTTGATCAATTAAATTGAGCTTGATGCACTGCCATCATTTGGATTCAACAAATGATGGCAAAAAAATACCTTTAATAAATCTTTTATTTTTTTATCTAAACAATGTTAAGCTTTTCTCATGGAAAAAATCTTGGTCAGTGCTTGTTTGTTAGGTGAAAAAGTTAATTACTTAGGAACCGATAATAAAGTTGAGCACACAATTTTTGACCAATGGCAAGCAGAGGGAAGATGTGTTGTTTTATGCCCAGAAGTGGCTGGTGGTTTGCCGGTACCCAGACCGGCTTGTGAAATTAAAGGTGACGGTTCTGGCTTGGCAGTTCTCAAGGGTGAAGCTAAAGTTGTCAGCCAAACAGGTGATAATTTTACCCAAGCATTTTTGGCAGGTGCTCAGATTGCTCTTGATCTGTGCAAAAAATATCAAATTAAACTGGCCATTCTTAAAGCTGGGAGCCCCTCTTGTGGCAGTCAAAAAGTTTACAATGGCAAGTTTAATGGAAGCAAAATTGAAGGCATGGGAACAACCGCAGCAGCTCTGAGTCAAGCGGGCATCCAATGTTTTTCTGAGTTACGGCTCCAACAAGCTCAGGATTATTTGCAAAAACTCGAAAACACTGCTTAAGGCTTGCTGCCAATTCACCCATTTTAGGCCCACAGACAGCCCTTGACAAAAAACCTATACAGGTTATGTTACCATCCACCATGACCGACGCACCGGTAGTTAAGAAAAAACCCAGTAATTTACCCAGCCTACACTCTGGCATTGATCATTATATGCAGGAAATTGGACAATTTCCCGTTTTGTCTCGTGAAGAAGAATATGATTTGGCCATGCGTTGGTACAAACATAAAGACAGGGATGCTGCTGAAAAACTGGTGATTTCTAACCTACGTTTTGTGGTTAAAATTGCCCGCGAATATGCCAAATACGGGGTCAACATGTCTGAGTTGATTCAAGAAGGTAATTTGGGGTTAATGCATGCCGTACAAAAGTACGATCCAGAAAAAGGCTTTAGACTGATCTCCTATGCAGTTTGGTGGATCAGAGCCTATATTCAGGCTTTTGTTTTGCGTTCATGGAGCATTGTTAGAACTGGAACCACACGTGCCCAACGCAAACTATTTAGCTCTTTACAAAAAGCCCGTAAAGAAGTGGCTGCCATGAGCCCTGGAACCGCCCCTACCAATAAACAGCTAGCAGCAGCTTTGGATATGGAAGAAGAAGATTTTGTAGCCACCATGGCCAGAATCCAAAGCAAAGACATTAGTCTTGACCAACCCCTGAGCAATGAAGGTGATGAAAAACGTTCTTTTGGTGACACCCTTGAAGACGAATCTTCTGATATTGAAAGTCAGTTGGTTTCTTATGATTTATCTGAAATTGTTAAGGGTAAACTTGATAGCATTTATGATGATCTGAAACCACGTGAACGCTTGCTGTTGGATAAACGCTTACTCAGTGATGAACCCATGACCTTAGAAGCCATTGGTCAAGATTTTGGTGTTACGCGTGAACGTGTTCGGCAAATTGAATCACGTTTGATGGATAAGCTGAAAAAGCATCTTTTGCCAGCTGTTGGGGATGTGTATCTTAAAAAAGATTAAAGCCTGCTTTATGCTTAGCTTAAACAGAAATAAATTTTTCTGTAACTCTAAAAAAATTACTTTATCTCTTTTTCTTTTTTGCGTTCTCAATCAAACCAAGTGTAACGGTGCATCAAAAAATTCATCGTTTAAGGCAAACTGCTTAGATGAAAAACCACAGATTTGGATTGCACATGGTCAAAGCAACATTCAAGGTGAAGAATCCCAGTCTTCTTACACCCCTGGGAAACGTTTACCTGAATCGATTGCCATGGAGTTTAAAACATCTTCTGGTCTTATTCCTTATGATGAAAGCAATGGCACTGGCATTGGTGAGTACAATGTTCCAGGCTACCCAAACTATGTTTTGGCAGAATCCAAATACCACAGTTGGTATTATATGTTTGCTAAAACCTACCATGAATTGACCAATAAAAAAGTGATTGCTGTACCGATATACCGCGGAGCAACATCATTAACCATGCAAGCTGCGCTTAGCAGTGAACCCGATAAATACTGGATTAACAATTCTTCTTGGCCTGGGCTTGAAGCGGGTTACGCAAAAGTCAATCAAGCCCGAGCAGCACTGCCTAATGCTGAGGTTTATATTTACATGTATGCCGGTGAATACGATGCCTTTGCTTTAAATAGTGGTGATATAAGCAAAGCCAACTTTAAACAGCAATTGCGTGGACACATCTTAGATATGATTGCTCAGACTGGAGCCAAAAAAGTGTATGCCAGCATCATGCATGATCTTGCCAGTGAGGATACGTTTATTTCTGGTGTTGATTTATTGGAAGAAGTACAACAAGAACTGGCGCAAGAAATGCCCAAACAATTTGTTTTGGTTTACCCTAACTCACGATCAGATTTGGACCCACAACATTTTCATCATACAGGTGACTATATTCATCTCAATGCCAACGGCATAGATCGTTTGGGTGAACGCGCAGCCTTAGGCATTGCTCAAGATTTAGGTTGTTATCCTTAATTTTAAAAAAATCTTGATTCAGATTTCTTCTTTACGATAACGCTATAGTAAAACAAACTGTAATTGACATTATGCGCAATTTAATGCTAAAAAGTTTTAAATTTTTAAAAGGTGTTTCTATGATTACAAAGTATATCATTATTTTAACTGTTTTTTGTTTGAGTTGGGTTGCTTACGCTCAAAATCAAATCCATGCCCAGTGCACAACAACTCATGAAGATGGCCAATTACTGGATGCTTTTATTGAGAGTTTAAATGACCCCAATCAAGTATCTTTTAGAGAAGAGCCTGTGTACAGAATACACTTAGATGCAAACAACAAGGTCCCTGTTGTTTTGCATGCTGTCGAATCTGAAAATGGTCAAGTAAGTATCACAGAATCTGAAGCGCGGAGAGTTTTTCAAAGAGCTGCCCAGTATTTTGATCTTAGCGGTTCTCGCGTGCAATTTGCAATGGATAGCATTGAGTTTAACACCGTTAACGATAGTTCATTTTTTGAATTGTCTTCTCATTCTGATGAAGACTTTATACTTTATAAAAATCACGCCAACTCAGTTGATACCCATAAACACAAACTCAACATCTTTTTTGTTAATCGTATTGAAAATACCGTTTGTGGAAGCAGCTCCTATCTCTACCATCCTCAACAAGGTATCAGTATTGCTACAGAAGCAACGGTTGCTCAAGAAGATAGAACATGTGTAAAATTGCATGATGACTTGGCCCATGTCAGTGGTTTAAATCCCAATGACAGTTTAATTGGAACCTTGGCGCATGAAATAGGTCATTTTTTTAATGCTCGCCATACCCATGACTTTTTATGGACCCGCCCTCGCGACAAGCCTATTTTTGAACTGGTCAACCGGGAACCTAATAACTGCATGTACCGTGGAGATAACCTTTGTGATACACCTGCCGATCCAGGCTTGTACAACACTTATGTGGATATCAATATTATCAATGAATCACCTCTGACCGTAACTTGCAGTTATATCGGTGAAGAGACTCATGATAGCTTGGGTGACCCGTATGAACCTGACATGGCCAATATCATGTCCTATTCACCTGATGCCTGCGGTCTTCACTTTAGTTCTGGACAAATCGCAGTGATGAATGCTGGTTTAGATTATCGTACAGGTGTTATCAGTGAAACGGTGTACAGTCTTGACACTGTTTATCCTAACGCTTTTGTACCCAACAGCGGTGAGACCCTTACCATTATCGTATCCACGCAAGATGAAGTCAGCTTAAAAGCATATTTAACTATCGTTGACCTATCGGGAAGAAAAATGTCTGAACATGTATTGGATACTTACCAACAAACTTCACAAAACAAAGGCCAGTTTACTTGGGACGGTCAGGTTGGAAAAATTTTACCCAACGGCATGTATTTTCTTAAGCTAGACCTTTATCCTTCACACTTACAAACCATAGATATTAAAACCAAGCATGGTGAAAAACCTTTGCGCAGCTTAAGCTACAAAATATTTTTTAAACAAAGTTAAAAACGTAAGTATGAATTATTTCAAGCATGTGTTTTTTTTCTCAACACCAAAGCAAAACGCAACATATGCGCTAAAGACGTTAAAGCCAAAGCCAAGATCAACACACCCCATACTCCCTGTCCGCCAAAGCCCAAGGTAAAGGCTGCATAGTAACTTAACGGCGCCCCAATCAACCAGAAAGTAATCATAATCACAAGAAAGGGAATCTTGGTATCATTCACCCCTTGTAAAATTCCTACTCCCATGACTTGAGTCCCATCAAAAATTTGGAAAATGGCTGCATAATGCAAAAGTATGGCTGCATCTTTGATCACTTGAACATCACTGGTAAACAAAGCCGCAACTGGTTCAGGAAAAAACCAAAATACAAATGCGCCTGGCAACATCACCAAAAGTCCGGTTAAAAAGCCCAACCAGCCAAAGTAACGCACGCCTTCTAGATTTTTTTTACCTTCTTCACGGCCAATCCAAACCGTCATGGCCATAGATATCCCCATAGGAATCATAAAACTTACCGATGCAGCATTGATAGCCACTTGATGACTGGCCAAGGTGTTCACTCCCAACCAACCCATAAGCAACATAGAATAAATAAAAAAGCCCACTTCACCCAAACGGACACCCGCTAAAGGCAACCCTATATTTAAAATATCTTTACAGCGAGACAAACACAACCAGGCATCTTTGCGGAACAAAAACAAATCTTGATACTTTTTACCCTTTAAGATGTAGCGTAATAAAGCACCCAACATTAAGTAGTTTAACACCGTTGTGGTTAGTGCAGCCCCAGAAGCTCCCATAGTGGGGATGGGTCCATAACCAAAAACAAAAAGCAAGTCAAAAGGTATATTGAGCAATGCTCCGCCTAGAGCAATCCACATGGATATTTTTAAATCACCCAAACCTTCAGTTAATTGGCGTAAAGTAATAAAGGCAAAAACAGCTGGAATACTTAATGCCAAAACTTTTAAATAATCTCCTGCATAATGAAACAAACTGGGATCTTGCTTGGCCCAGGTCAAGATGGGCTCATAAGCATAAAACGCCAGCCATGTGATCAATGTAAACGGAATACATAACAATATGCCCTGACAGACATACTGACCAATAATTTCTTTTTGTTCTGCCGCATAGGCCTGGGCAATCAAGGAACGTAAGGCCAAAAGCACCCCCAATCCCAGCAGAAAGAACACAATAAAAATACCATGCGCCACTGCCATGCTGGCCAAAGCTTGGGTGGAATAGTGTCCCACCACCATATTATCAATAATCCCCATGGCCATTTGTAACAAACTGGCAAAAATCAAGGGCGCTGAAAATTTTAAAATTTTTATGACATCTTTTAATAAATGAACCAACATCACTAAACTCCTAAAGAAAACGCCCAGCATACACACGATAAGCATGTAAATAAAGATGTTTTTATCATTGATCTTTATTGCATTCGATTGTAATAGAGGTTTTTTAAGATTGAATAAATTTTTTATACTTTATCAATTTTAAAGCTGTAGGCGAGTTGCTCAATTGCTGCGCACCGAGCTCCGCCGTTTTTTGGGTTGCCTTACGGCAACATGGCGAGGGTAAACCCTCAGCCTAGTCTATAGCAAAGACTTTAAATTTTGCTCACTCAGGCGAGTGGCTCAATTGGTAGAGCATCGGTCTCCAAAGCCGAGGGTTGCAGGTTCGAGTCCTGTCTCGCCTGCCATTTTTTACAATTAAAACTCCGGCAGCTGTCCCTGGAATTATCTTGGCTTATTTTTTTGGCAATGAACATTGTCCAGCTATTTTATACCGGTTTTTGGCTACATAGGGATATAGCTTTCTGCCTAGCCATGGTAGTGGAGGAATACTAAGCAAAAGTGCCAAAAAAAACATCCAAGGAGACTTAAAAAATACGGCTCTAAAAGCATCAAAGCCTGTGTAAATTTTACCGTTTGGAAAAATAACATGCAGTGACTCTTCAAATTGTTCTTGGGCTATGTCTGGGAAGAGCGTTGGCACAACTTTATCTTGATATGGAACATCATCAAACACTTTAAAAAAATCAATGCGATGCAACCACTTTAAATTTCCTCTACATAAATTGCATGATCCATCAAAGAGTACAACTGGTTTATGAATTTTGTATTTATTCATACTGGTCATAGCATAATACTAAAAAACAGTTTAAACAACAGCCCTGATTTGTCGCACCTTTAAGCCTTCTCGTTTAATAAAATAGCAAAATAAAAACATGGTATAACAATATTTTTATTGGCTGGTGTTTATAAATTATTTCGTATCTCTTTTTTTAATCGACGTATTGACCTTTTCTTTGCTTTATCTTTTTGGCTAATGCTCCCATAAACCATTTTATTTTTTACTTTCAGAGCATAATCTCCACAGCTAACAATTGCATATGAATTTTTATCTCTGACTAATGCAAAAACCCACTCTGTTTTTACTGGAAAATCCATAATATATCGAAGACAGTCTGCTCCACGATCACCTCGAACAGAAATATATTTCTTTTCTTCTTCCCCTTTTATCTTGTCAATAATTTCTAACTCCATTTCTATTGGAAATTTTTGATCATTATAAATATAACTTGGTTCTTTTGAAAATTTTGTATGTTTATTGACTTTAGCAACTACAATTAACTCAACAGACTGAGCAGCATCTAAAAAAGAAGCTGAAGAGATGCATTCACAAGCAAATGTAATGTTTATAGTCAGAAACAACATAACAATTCCAATTTTTTTCATAACTGAAATATTAACACACACTATTGTTGTCAGAAGTTTTTTTACTTTGTTGCATCTTAAATCACTTTAGTAATCCAAATAAAAAAGCTGGGTTGTGGGACCCAGCTTTTTTATTTTTTAACTAAAATTTTAATTCAACATTAACAGTCGCCTTCATCTGGCTTGTAAGTGATTTTAATAAGATCTCCTGCTTCACCAGCACTTGAAGCGTTAATAGTAATACGTGTAAGCTCAGTACCATTGGCAACTTTGATGCTTATGTTGTATTCGCTGTCACTCAATACTTGGCTTGCAACCCTAACTTCTAGGTTTTCATCTTCACAGGCTTTTTGCGAAAGGTCAAACACGGTTAAAATTTGCGCCGCTTGCGATGCCCCTTGAGCAACGGGCTCCAATGCCTGATTGAAGGTGTCTTGAGCTGCTGGGCTTGAACCGGCAGCTTGTGCCAAACTTAAGGGAACGTATTCACCATTTAACAAATCAATCGCTTCATTGTAACCATGGGTGATACCGCCTGCGCCGTGACCGGATTGTTTAATACCAATTAAAGCATAGTAGGTTTGCAAGGTACCTTGAAAGCTTGTTACAGCATTGGTGATTGAGGTACTATCCCAAATACGCACACCTGTAGATTGATCACTGTAAAAGTTATAACGGAATAGAGCTTCTAAACAGTCTGTTCCGGCTAAACCTTGCGGGGTTAAGTCTACGCTGAACCCGGAACATGCTGCTGTGCCGTTGGATTCAGAATAATCATTTTCATCGGCAACAAAAACTGTAGCAAAAGCTGCATTGTCCCTAAAAAAGCCATTGCTGATGTAAAACCCTCTTTGCGATCCCACCGCTCTTAGCAAGGTCATTAAGCCACCTTCGGCATCTGTACCACTTAGGTTGTCAATGGCCACTTGAAAATTATCACTTACGGCTGAAACCATGCTGCTGGTGTCTGAAAAGTCTGATGAACACACCACTGGTGACTGGGTTACGCTGTTGAGTAGATGGTTGGCTGGACTGTTTTCTGGGTAGGCATAAGAAATCCCCACACAAAGGTCTACATCTTCATTATCAACAATTTCACCGACAAAACTGCTCAGTGCGGACTGAAGGGCTTCAATTTCACCGTCCATCGATCCTGAACCATCCACAATAAACAATAAATCAAGCTTTGGATTAGGCACCGCAATCTGTGTCCATGTAGACTCCAACAAACCACCGCCAACGCTTACGGTTGAACCCGGTGTATTCACGCCGCCTCTTCCACCAATTAAGAAACCCGTTGAGTTTTCACTTAGACAAGAGGACATCAATGCCACTGCCATCGTTAAAATGCTTAAACTCAATTTTTTATACATACGCACTTAGCCTTTCTTTTTTTGATTCGCTCCTATTACATTCAAAATTCGAGCCAAATCCTAAGTATTTGTTTTTATTGTAATAAAAATTATTTTTACAAAAAAAGCCTTAAAGTTGCCCTGCCTATTTTTCGGCAGTGCCTAAATTGTGCTCACTTTATTTTACTGTATTTTAGATTAAAAAAACAATAGAGATCAGAGCTTGCACCATGTTATCTTTATAGAATACCATATTTCTTTATTAAAATACACCGTGTATCCCGCCAAATTTATAATATATAAAAAGTGATAAATACCCAATCCTTGTTAAGCAAACCAATGTTATAAGCAAAAAAATAAAGACTCTCTACTCTTCAAGCATAGCAACGTACCAACCATCTTTTTCAACTACCTCATATTGCTGATTCCATTTTGCATCATGCTCTATATGATTTTCCATTCTCACTTTAACTTATACTTTAGTGTTTGTGCGTTTTTATATCTATTTTCATATAAATTAATTTGTACACGAATCATTTGACTTGTAACTGTTTTTGTTATAAGTTTTGACAACTTCAAATTAGATAAAAAGAAATGAGTATTATGACAAAATCAGCCTTACCCCTAATCAATACAATGGATGACACTAACCGTGTGCAAGATGCCCTTGATAAAAAAATTCCTCAAGACTCTCCTTTATACACTATTGCTAATCACACCATACCCACCGCAATCAAAGACCCTGTTCCACAAGAAGACAGTATCCATAGAACCTTTAAAACAGGACCTTTCTGGCAGTCTATTCCTGCATTTAAAGATGTTTCTGAACAAGAATTTCTGGATTATCGTTTTCAAAATAAACACAGTATTACCAACAAAAAAGGTTTGGAAAACTTTCTTAAAGGTGTCACTGACTCAGATTTTATTGAAGATGTTCAACAAGCTTTAGCCCAAGCGCCAATGAACATGCGCATCTCTCCTTATATGCTGAGCTTAATTGATTGGACTGATCCCTACCATGACCCCATAAGAACCCAGTTTATGCCAGTAAAATCTACATTTCTCCCCGACCACCCACAATTGAGTCTGGATTCATTGCATGAGCAGCAAGACTCCCCGGTTCCGGGTTTGGTTCATCGTTACTATGACAAAGTATTGTTTCTTCCATTGGACGTATGCCCAGTGTACTGCCGTTTTTGTACAAGAAGTTATGCCATTGGCAGTGATACAGAAAGTGTGGATAAAGTCAGTTACAAACCCAATGTTGATCGTTGGAATGATGCCTTTGCTTATTTGGCCTCAAGACCAGAAGTTGAAGATGTTGTTATATCTGGCGGCGACACCTACATGTTGGCCACTGATCATTTAAACCATATTGGTGACATGTTACTTTCTATTCCTCACATTAGACGCATTCGTTTTGCAAGCAAAGGGCCGGCTGTGATGCCTATGAAAATTTTAACCGATACTGATTGGACAGATACCTTAACTCGCATTGTTGAAAAGGGACGTAAGCTGCATAAAGAAGTTTGTTTGCATACCCATTTTAATTCCGTCAATGAAATTACGGACATTACCCGTCAAGCCATGAATAAATTGTTTGAACGTGGCGTAAAAGTGAGAAACCAGTGCGTGCAAATTCGTGGGGTCAATGACAGCGCAGAAGACATGATTCACCTGACCCGTAAACTGTCTTATCTTAACATTCAACCTTACTATGTGTATCAACATGACATGGTCAGTGGCGTTGATGAATTAAGAACCAGTGTGGCAACCACACTAGAAATTGAACGTATGGTTCGTGGCAGCACTGCCGGGTTTAACACGCCTACCTTTGTCACCGATGCTCCAGGTGGTGGTGGAAAACGTGATATCCATAGTTTTGATTATTACAATCAAGAAACAGGCATCAGTGTTTATCGAAGCCCCAGTGTTGATGATGAAAAAGTTTATCTCTATTATGATCCATTGCATGCCTTGTCTGATGATATGCAAAAACGTTGGTTGGATGCAGCTCAACGAAAACTGATGGTTGATGATGCTTTAAAACAATCTGGATTTAAAAAACTTAGTATTGCCTCATAGAACCATGAAAAATTTTATATTTAGAAAACCAAAAAAAAGTGACGCGCAAGAAATTCATGCCATGTTACAGCCGTACAAACCTTATGTTGGTACCAGCCCGGTTTATACTTACCTGCTGATTTGCGAACATTTTGATGATACCAGTATTGTTGTGACCAGTGAATCAGATGAAATTGTAGGTTTTATTTCTGCTTATCAGCCTCCAAAAAAACAAAATACATTGTTTTTATGGGAAGTGGCTGTCAAAAAAGGCTACCATGGCAACAACCTGAACAAGAAAATGATAGAAAAACTTTTTAATCGGATCAATCCAAACTATATAGAAGCCACGGTCAATCCCTCTAACCAAACCTTTATCAAACGCTTGAAACAACTGTCTAAAAATTTTGCCTGTGAACTTTCACAAAAAGTTTTATTTGCATCTGATCATTTTGGAACACAAAATCATGAAGATGAAGTACTTTTTAGAATGGGTCCCATACAAAAAAACGCTAGTTCAATTTAAAAAACTATGGAATATAAGACCCATACAGTTATGGTTAAAGCAAAAACCACTCATGCGATGAGTAAAAACAATAAATCTAGCGTAAAACAAGTTTCATCAGATGCTGGTTATGATTATGACTTGCGTATTCTTCACGCTTTACGCCAAATCATGCGTTCTGTGGATATACATTCACGTCAACTCAATCAGCGTTATGATATCACCACCCCACAACTGGTTTGTCTACTGGCCATCTCTGAGCATGGTCCTTTAACCATTGCCTCTCTTTCCCAGAAGGTGCATCTTAGTCCTAGCACTCTGGTGGGCATAATAGACCGCCTAGAAATTAAAAAATGGCTTACACGAAAACGTGATGTTGATGATCGCAGAAAAATATACCTTCATATCACAAAGTCTGGAAGCAAGTTTGTATCAGAAGCCCCTTCTCCTTTGCAGGAAACTTTACTGCAGGCTTTATCTGATCTTAATCATAAAGAACAATCCACACTGGCAGTATCTCTTGAACGGATTGTTGAATTGATGAAAGTAAAAGAGTTGGACGCCGCACCTATTTTACATATTTAAATCTTATAATCGAATAAACCTTGTTTTATTAATCAATTTAACCCTAATTTCAACGCTCCTGCATATCGCAAATTATTCTCTAAACCTTCTGTTTTTTTAATGCTCAAAACATGCAACAATTTTATAACGTGTTCATCATTGCTTTGTATGGCTTTTGCAGTAAGCACTTCCCAATCTGGAAGCTTGATCTCTGGATACTGCCAATTAAAATCAATGTTAACACTGCCTGTGGTGGACAAATAAGCGGCCAACAAGGCTTTCCACATTATAACTCTGCTTTCATTTGATTTGGATGAAAAGTGATATAAACTTTCAAAAGCATGTTGAGACGTAATGGCATGCAGCAATGTAAAGTTATTGTTTTGTGAAAACAACCATAACAATGCTTGCTCTAGTTTTAAAGGCTGCAAATCATTTTGATCAACAAGATTAGATAACTCTTTAAACATGGTCATCTTGGATACAGCTAACATACGTTTAGCAATATTGGATCCAATAATTTTTTGACCTTGATTAAATTTTTGTTCCTCAAACTGTTTTAAAGTATGGCCCAGACTGAGTTGATGGCTTAAATGTGCATCTAAGCCCAAGTCTAAATAACTTGTTGCCCACGTTGCCAAACTGATCACTATCTCTTCTGGTATATTAAAACGTACTGCATAAAATAATCTAATCAAGGGATGAAATGCCGCCGCTGCTACCCCCGGCATCAGTTGATCAAAATAACTAGCAATAACTTTGTCTTGCCCCAAATGTTTCATTTCTTTTTTAAAAAATTGAATATAGGCCGCTTCATGCGCATGCTGCCCCAAATATTCTTTCCAATTATTCGCTGTAATGACTACTGAAGGCGCGGATTTTGTTTTAAGCTTTTTTACACTGATTTTATAAAAATCCTCTAGTCTTAAATCACTGGCTCCCATTTCTTTTAGCGCCAGTAAAGCCATGGGTGTATGGGTGTAAAGTTCTGTTTTATAATAGCTACTGAAATCAGTGTTATGTTTTTGTATCAATGACTGTGCTAACATGTTTTGAATCATAATTGATTTTTATAAAAAATTTTATTCTTTAATCCCTATGATCGTATAGAAAAATTCTATCGATCTCTAAAATTACTTTTGAACCCAGCAATTTACATTATTTTCTTTGCTAACACTTCTATATTCATATACCTTTGCGCTGTGAATCGGTTTATTGAAAGCATTGCTCCCAACAGCTTTGAACAAGAAAATCACTTCTACCCTAAAGCGCTCAATGCTCAATTGCACCCCATGGTCAGTTATTTTTTTAACATGAATCATGAACGGATTATCAAGCGTTACAAACACTTAAATCCAAAAGTGAATTCAGAAGCTTTAAGTCAGATTTTAAGCTACAAAAGTAAATATTATTATTGGGGCGGCTCTGATTTATTTTATGTCACCACCGAATCTGGCAACCGTAAAATGGTGGTCTTAGAAACCAACTCATGTCCATCTGGGCAAAAATCCATGCCACAGCGTGGAGATGAATCAGATGAGTATAGGGGTTATCGTTTTCTCATTCAACATTCTTTTTTACCTTTACTTAAAAGGAAGCGCTTGATTGATGGCGCTTTGGCAGTCATTTATGATAAAAATTACATGGAAGTTTCTGGTTATGCTGCGGCTCTGGCTGACTTGACCCAAGAAACTGTTTACTTGGTACCCTTTTATTCAGATGATGATCAAAACAATGTTTATGTAAAAGATGGTGTATTAATCATCAACACGGAGACACAAAAAAACATCCCCATCCGCGCAGCCTTTAGATACGTAACGCAAAAACCGTGGAACCGTATTCCTCCCATTTGTAAAACTTTAATTTACAATTCTACTTTAATTTGTCTAGCCGGTGGAAGAAATAAACTTTTAGCCAACAAAGCCTATGAAATGTTCAATTCTGAGTTGGCAGGAACAGGTTTAAAAATTAATACACCTGAAACCATTAAAGACGTTTACAAACCTGAAGTCCCGCTTTGGGTCAAACGTTTTGGTGGTAAAGCTGTGATCAAAATTCCTTATACCAATGCTGGACAGGGCGTGTTTACCATTACCAATGAAGAAGAACTTGCGGCCTTTATGCAGCAAGATTATCCCTACGATCAATTTATTGTGCAAAGCCTTATTGGTCATTATGCTTGGAGTTCCAACAGTGTGCAAGGCAAGTACTTTCATGTTGGCACCATGCCCAATAAAAAAGGCAATATTTATATTGCAGATCTTAGAATGATGGTATGTGGATCTGAGACTGGTTTTTCTCCTTGTGCTTTGTATGCTAGGCGCGCCAAGAGCCCTTTGGCAGAAACATTTACTGGAAAAAGTTGGGATGTTTTAGGAACCAACTTATCTATAAAATTGGAAAACAACCAGTGGTCTTCAGACACCTCACGCTTGATGTTGCTGGACCGCAAAGACTTTAATATGCTTGGCATAGGCATTGATGATTTGGTTGAAGGTTATATTCAAACCCTATTAACCATTGTTGCCATTGATAAAATGGCACAAAACTTGGTAAATAAAAAAGGTCAGTTTAGAATGAAGTTGTTTAAATCTTTAGATAATGATGCTTCGTTGCTTAAGGAGATTTGTATTTAAATGTCATCGATTAAAGTAATAAAAACCAAAGAAGATTTAAAAATTGCTTCTTTAAAACGTGGTGAAATTCACCGTTTACATATTCAATTATCCGACAACGCTTTAGGTGTACCTTGGCGGGTGCCGGTTATTATTTTGCGTGGACAGGACAAAGGTCCAACATTAGGTATTACCGCCGCTTTGCATGGTGATGAACTTAATGGCATCTCAACTATTTTTAAACTGACAGAAAAAATTGATCCAAAAAAATTAAGTGGCACGCTTGTCATGGTTCCCATCAGCAATACTCCCGGGTACTTGATGAACCAGCGCTATTTTTCTGATAACCAAGATCTTAATCGTATCATGCCTGGAAAGGCTGTAGGGAAAACCAGCCAGCTTTACGCCCATTATTTTATAAAAAAACTGGTCAGCAAGTTTGATTACCTTTTAGATTTACACACAGCAAGCTATGGACGCGTCAACAGCTTGTATATCAGGGCCGATTTAGAAAATGATGCTTGTAGAACTTTGGCGTATCTACAAAACCCACATATTATAGTGCAAAAATATGATGTAGAGGGAACTTTGCGTGCTTGGGCCAATGAAAACAATATTCCTTCCATCACCATAGAAATTGGTAATCCCAATGCCTTTCAACACAATTTGATTGATGAAACCTTAGAAGGCATTTTAAATACAATGCGTCATCTTCATATGATTGAAGGCAAAGTCAAAGACATGATTCATGAAAGCACCATTTGTGATAATTCTTTTTGGATATACTCCACCCGTGGTGGCATTGTTGATGTTCTGCCTAACTTAACCGATGAAATCAAAGCAGGCCAAGTGATTGCTCATGTTTACAATGTTTTTGGTGAAATCAAAGAAAAAGTTACCACTAACAAATCAGGAATTGTTATTGGCAAAAACGTGATCCCTAATTGTGATGCTGGTTCGCGCTTGCTTCATATTGGTGTAGATTATATCAAGCCCAAAGCTAATAATATACCGGGCAACAACGCTTACATTTCAGGAACATGAAAACAAGTAAAACACCAGCAAGTATAGATGCATTTGATTTTGAAGATGGAAAAGTGATTTCGTCCAAATATCAATTTGTTAAAAAACTTGGAGAAGGCTGGGAAGGTGAAGTTTATCTTGTTAAAGAACTGGACACCAACATAGAAAGAACCGCAAAGTTTTTTTATCCTCACAGAAACCTCAACAATAAAACTGTAAAAAGCTATGCTAAAAAGTTACATAAACTTAGAAACTGTACCGGACTCATCAAGTATATCAATAAAGAAAACTTTAGGTTTAAAGGTCACAGTGTTCAATACTTATTATCAGAGTATATAGAAGGAGGCTCTGTTCAAGCCTATTTGAAAAAATTTCACCCCAAAGGTATGCCGTATTATCAAGCCTTGCATCTTTTTTATGCCATTGTTTGTGCTTGTCAGGAAATTCATAAACATAAAGAGTGGCATGGTGATCTTCATCTGGAAAACATCATGTTGCAACAATCAGGTTTTCACTATGATATAAAATTGATTGATATTTTTCACACTGCTCACAGCCCTAATGATAAAGGCAGTCCATTAGAAGACCTGTATGATGTCTGTGATATTTTATATGAATTGATTGGAGGTTCTAAACGTTATGCTCAACAACCGCAAATCATCAAGGATATTTGTTGTGGACGTAAAAAAAGTTTAATTAAAAAGAAGTTTAAAAGTACGCGTATCCTTAAAGATTTTTTAGAAACAACTCCTTGGGAAGTATTTTAATCTTAGAAAAAATTTTAGAGATCTTATGTCTAACATTTTAAGCAATAAAACTGTTTTAATCACCGGTGCCAGCAAAGGTATTGGTGAAGCTGCTGCTTATTATTTAGCTGAACTGGGGGCTTGTGTTGTTTTGTTTGCTCGCAGTGAAATTACCTTGCAAAAAATGTCAGCCAAAATCCCTAACAGTCATTTTTTTGTTGGTGATGTTTCTAACAGTGAAAATGTAAAGCAAGCTGTACAATTGGCCATAGAAAAAACTGGTCGTTTGGACGTTTTAATTAACAATGCGGGTATCATTGATCCCATTGCTAAAATAGTTGATTCTAATGTTGAAGCTTGGAGCAAAGTCATTGATGTTAATGTTAAAGGCGTTTATTACGCTCTTAAATACGCTATCCCCTACTTATTAAAAAACAAGGGAACTGTTATCAATATAAGTTCTGGTGCTGCTAGAAGCGCTTTAGAAGGCTGGAGCCATTATTGTTCGAGTAAAGCAGCCGTATTTTCTTTAACCCAATGTGCGCATAAAGAGTATGCTGAACAAGGTTTGCGGGTTATAGGTTTAAGTCCTGGTACGGTTGCTACTGACATGCAAAAAACCATTAAAGCTTCTGGCGTAAACCCTGTCAGTCAATTGGATTGGCAAGATCACATTCCTGCTGCTTGGGTTGCCCAAGCTATCGCCTACCTCTGTGGTCCAGGAGGTAATGATTTTCTGGGCCAAGATTTTTCACTTAAAAGCAATGAAGGTAGAGAGGCTGTAGGCTTGCCCTTAATCAAATAACTTAACTTATATAAGAACTTTGTTTGACTGTTGCATTGATTGATAAAAGGCTCTTAAGCGTAGAGCCTTTTAAATGATTTCTTTTTAGTGTATTTGTAATAAGGCATCACTCATGGTTGAGCCAGTACATTGAATTTCATCAAACCCTAGGGCCATCATATGTCCCAAAATTAAATACATATTGGACACATTTCCTTCAGCGTAATCTTCTTTAGGATTATACTTGGTCATGGCCTGTACACCATTTTGCATATCCGCAATTGTAAAATAAGATGTCTCGGTTATTCCTAGACTGTTTAAGCGTTTATACCCTCCATATTTTAAAACACTTCCAATACCTATGACGGTCTCTATAGGATTGTTGTCTAACCACTCAATTGTTTTTATGTTTTGATTTTCTAAATTTAAAGCATATTCATAAGAAAGTTTTGTACTTGCTTCTATCTCATCCTCAGTGATTGGATTTGGATTGTCTGCTTGACTGGTTCCATCTTCAAAGTGATGTTCCCATCCTTCTGGTTTAACTTTTTTAAGAATTGCTTCACGGAAATCAATAGAAGCCATATTCCCTTGTCCTACAATTTTTACTTTTCCTTGCGAATCTGCTGCTACCAGTTGGGTGCTCCTACCTCCAATATCCCATACCAAGATATTTTTTGGATTGCTAATATTCAATGCTGTTACAGCTGCAACAAAACCATAAGCAGCTTCTTGTTCTTGAGTGATGATTTGAATTTCATCTACCCCTAAACGTTTTATTTCTTTTATAGCTCTTTGGGCTGCTTTTGCATCTGTTTTTTGAAATGTTCTAAATGCAGAAGTTGCCACCGCTACAACTTTATCACGATATTTTTCTTGCTTATGATTTTGAGACTGTTGCTCAAATACTGTTTTTTCTAGATTTGCCCACGCCAATAAAACTTTTATGGCTTGTCTACCTTGTAATAAAGTTTCTTGATCTATGATGCCATCTTCTACCTGATCTTTATTACGGTCTTTTTTCACTGCTTCACCATAGTCCACTTTATAGCTTTCTTTAAAACCATTGCTAGCAAACAAACCATTCATGTCCACCTTTTCTATATTTTGATAGACCTTGAGTGCTTTTTCTCCTACTTTGAGCTGATAACTTTCAGTTTTGCATGTATTGACTCGACCAATAGACATACGGGTTGCACCAGAACCAATGTCAAAAGCAATAACTCTCTGTAAACAAGGTTCTTTTGCAACGGCAATACTTATGAAAAATAAAAAAGCGCTGGTCACAATCAATTTAAAATAGCTTTGCATATTTCCTCCAAATTTTAGAATAGTTTGAGAACACATACATTTAGATTATGCAATATGTCAATAATTTGGCGAATTTGCTGTGTTTTGAAAGTGTATTTTATTCTTGGAGATTCAGTTTTATTAGTTCTGTGCTGCGTATCTCACCATTTTCATCACGGTACATGCCCCTGGCAATAATACTAATATCTTTATAAGAAAAGTAAGCATCTGATGGTGACGGCCCTCTTCCACACCAAGTGGGTTCATCACTAAAATTATGATCTCCATCAAGATCTCCAATGGCCGTGACCATCATGGTATCATCAACAGGAACACCATACTCATCAGCCAACAGCACGTCTTTTTTAGCCCGCATCAAATAATAAGATTGTGGAAAAGAATAAAACGGACCTACGCGGATATTGTTAGAGTACTGATTGGTTGTAATCTGTTCTTGATCAGCCGCTTCATTCAAACCCAAATATTTAGGATGAATAAAATACGTATCTGTGGTGCAGGTTTGTTCCACTGGATCATATTCCAACTCACCTATGCCATGATAATACAAATTTACTTTTTTACTGATCGGTTTGTACAATCTGGCCTCATCTTGCAGGCAGATGGGTGCAAACCTTGGAACGGTCTTGCACAAGACATCACCATACTGTGAATGACGGATCAGCATGGATTCTTGACTGGCAAACACCAATTCAGCGTCATAAATGGTCTTAACCAACAACGCGCCCTCTGCCGTTTTTGCTTTTAAAACATATCTTAAATAAGACGGTATGGCTACAGCCATAATTGCGCCAACGATAACAACAGAAACCGCCAGTTCCACAAGCGTAAACCCTTTATTTTTTCTGGACACCTATACATTGTCTCATATTTTAGCTTAAAAAGACAATTGTATCGATACGCTGACTCTTCTTAAACCCCTGTGCTAATTTATTTTAGATCATGCAATAGGATGACTATGCTGCAAATTGATAATTATTATTATTTCGTCTTATAAAAACTATTTATAATATTGCTATTGACATTAACTTAGCTTTAGACTAATCAAGTGCTTGGTGCATAATACTTTATGGCATAATTCATTTACTTCTAGCAGCTTCTTTGCTGCTTTCTTTTTCTATTTTGGCGCCTAGCGCCACATATATTTTCCCCCACACATTCTTAATTATTATTTTAAAAACAAACCTTACTCTTTGTTAGGAAAAAAAATGAAACATTATTTAAAACTATTATGTCTGGCTATTGGCTGTCTGAACTTAACTCAAAATGCCTTAGCACAAAATTTATTGCCCTTATTGAACTCTGGAGACTTGGAAATACTGATCTCTCCAGATCAAAATAAGATTATAATTAATGGGAAAGTCATCACCGAAGGTATTTATAAAGACTTGCTTAACCAAGAAGAAATACCTTCTACTTTGGAGAAAAACTACAATAACAATGACTTTTATCAAAATAGAACCCTTGATGATCATGTTATAGAGTACTTACAAAAAAGACCCTCTTACGTAGAAGATCCAAGCATGCCTTTTTTTCAAGAACAGGCTATTTACTACAACACTCAAAATGGCTGTATTACAATTGTTGTCTACGATGGTATGCAAAAAGTACAGTGTAGATACCTTGAATCTCTAATCCACATCAATCAAAAACATAAAGACCAAGTGATTTCAAGAATGTTTGAGATGTTGTATGAAGGTTCATACGAATACTGTCCTGACCCAGTTTAAGTATTGTATTTTTAATTGATTCTGTTTGTTAAAAATTAAGCATATGGACGGATTGCTTTTTGGTCAAAGTAGTCTGTCTATATCAATCATCGTTAAGTTTTACTGCCAACCCAACACTTACCATTACTTAAAAGTAAAGCGGTATCCATCTGTTTTCCAAAAACCAGACACCCTTCATCTTCATACAAAAAGTTAATCCAGTTATGACAAAACACCTGCCACAATGTTTTTATGGCTAGTTCACGCATCCAAAAAATATAAATTGTTTCATTGGGCGTAATATCCAAGCCCAAGAGTTTGTTTTGAAAAATCAAAGGTTCATTTGCATTCCAATTATCAGTCCATTCATAAAATACGTTATTTTTTTGAATCTTTGTTGGCCATTCATCATTATTCATCAACATAAAATGTCTTGATGAAACACTTACATATTTATCCCAAACTATTTTACTGTAGTCTTTTGCTTAAGATTTCAATCTTATTTTTATTTGCTTCACTGATTGGCGGATCATCATGCAATACGCCTTGAATTTCTTTAAATGGTAAATATTTTTTGTTTTTACTGCTCATTTTTTATCAGTGCTGGTATATCATGATCAACATAACGATGCGCTTGTTCTTCAAGCATTTGTGCGCGTTTGGTTGTTTTACCTTTGTCATTGATCATGGCCACTTGAATACTATAGCCGCCACGAACCGTTTTTTCATCCACTTCAACCACCCAATCTTCAATGTCTTTTTGCGCAATCACTTGCTTTTTTTCTAAACGGCCTTTGTGATTGACTGGTGGGGTAACAATGGTCCCATAAAATTGATCCCCTTCAATTTTAGTCACATTGGCCCATATATGCTCAATGACATTTTCATTGGTTAAAAATTTAAACTTAATGCTGGTATCTTGCTTGTGATTGATAAATAATTTTTTAAGTTCATCGATATTTGCTTGTGCTTGTTCTACAGTTTTAGCCATTAAAGCATCATCTTCTTGCCTGTACGATACAAATTGATCATCATCTTGTTCATAACTGCTGGGCACATGACTTTTATCTGCACCTGCTTTTAATAGTAAGTCATAAATTGCTTCATCCTCTACAGCTTGCGCCCAATTCAATGGCGATAGGTCTGAACGTGTTAGAGCATTGACATTGGCTTTCTTTTTGATTAAAAGTTTGACCGCCTCTATTTCCTGATTGAGCACCGCTGCATGCAATGGGGTAGCATCACCTTCTTCCTCTTCGTAATCATGCTTTAAATCAACCGGACAACCTTGCTCCAACAAATACTTAATTACCTCTGTTGACCCTCGTGCAGCTGCATAATGAATGAAAGGTTCTTTGTTCTTATAAGGACTGGTGATATACTCAGGATGTTTTTTTAAAAAATGACTTAGTTTTTTAACATTATCATTTTTAACCCAGGCCAAAGGTGAAAAAAATTTTTTATAGACCCACACACCTAAAATAATAATACCGATACTGGCTTTAATGAGTGTTGCTATCGACAGTGAACTTGATGTTTCCATAATGGCATGAATATAATTTCATAGGCTAAAAAAGTCTATATAAAGCACCTTTAACAGCTGAGTTTGGCTTTCTACTCTGAGAAGATCATTGCTGTTTAAAGATATGGCATAAATAATCTAGCAAGACCTCTTTTAAACTGATTGATAGTACTAGAATTTTTAAAATCTTGTAGGCTTAATTTTTTTCCTTGTTCTATTTTTTCATCAACTATTTTTTTTAGGGCTTGAGCAAAATTTTCATCATACACTTCTATATTGTATTCAAAGTTTAATCTTAAACTGCGTGAATCCCAATTGGCAGAACCAATAAAGGACCAAGCATCGTCTATTAGCATAATTTTGCTATGATCAAATGGCGGTCTACTTAAATAAACATGACAGCCAGCATTGACCATTTCTTCTAATGTTTTTTGACTGGCCCACTGAACCAATTTTAAATTATTTTCTTGTGGTACAATAATTGTTATTTCCAGTCCCCTTTGTTGGGCAATTTTTAACATATTAATCAACGTTATATTGGGTAAAAAATATGGATTAACAATGGTTATACTTTTTTGTGCCTGGGTAATGGCACTGATCAAAATCATTTTTAAGGTATCAATATCTTCATCTGGCCCATCCAAAATACTCCGCATACTACTGGTCCCTACTTCTTTAAGTTTTGGAAACCAAAGTTTTCCACTTAATGTTTCTCCAGAACTGTACAACCAATCCATGGCAAAAACGATTTGCATTTGTCTAATAATTGGGCCTTCAATGCAAAAGTGCACATCCTGAATTTTATGTTTGCTGTTACTTTCTAAACAATGTCCTTCTCTTATATTCATTCCGCCGGTGAAACCCTGCTTACCATCAATAATCAAAATTTTACGGTGATTGCGTAAGTTGATATAAGACATTTTCCAGGGAACAAAGGTTGGTAAAAAACGTCTGGCTTTGACCTGTGTCCCTTTAAATTGTTTAAAAATAGAAGGAAAAGAGTATCTTAAACCTACAGCATCCACGAGCAAGCGTACTTCTACACCCCTCTCACTGGCATCAATCAAGGCTCTTGCAAATTTTTTTCCTAGCTTGTCATCATCAAAAATATAACTGCACATGCTAATGCTCTGCTTAGCACTTGCAATTGCCTCCAGCATAGGTTGATAAGCCTGTTCACCATTGATTAAAATTTTTATTTGATTGCCCCCACACAAAGAAAAATAGCTAATTCTTGAATGTGTGTTTGCAATTTTTTGTAAGCTTAATGGAATATTTAGTTCTTGAAAAATATCTGTTTGGTACAGTTGCTCAATCATTTTTTTTATGGCAGGTGATTTTAAAAGTTTAGTTTTACGCCAAACGCGATTAACGCCAAAAGCCATATAAATCACTGATCCAAAAAAAGGAGAAAACCAAACCAGGGCCAACCAGGCCAAGGCTGTTCTACTTTCTTGTCTACGCATGATAATATGCAAACTGACCATAATGGATAAGGTCAGATAAAATACAAAACTGATATATGGCCACGCCACTTTTGTATTGTTGATGATAAATATATAAAAATCAGCCAACATATCTTTGCTATCATAAGCATTGTTTTGAGTAAGATACAAGGCTATTGTGCATTGCTCTACCTATGTCATATAATATAAAGGTACCTGACGACAGCCATTCTACAATTTACTTTTTAAACAATGGCATTTTTATATAACTTGTTCCATTATCTTCTGCTTGAGGAAAGTTTCCTGCTCGTATATTTAATTGAATACTGGGCAATAATAAACGAGGTGCTTTTAACTGCCGGTCACGTTCAGTTCTAAAAGCAATAAACTCTTCTTTGCTTGTATTTTCTTTAAGTTGAATATTATTCTCTTTTTGTTCTTTAATACTTGATTCAAACTTCAACTCTCTGCCACCTGGCATATAGTCATGCCCAGTAAACACTCTTGTTTCATCAGGCAAAGCGTAAAGCTTGTCATGCACTGAATGATATAAGTCTTCTGCACTACCTTTGGGAAAATCACAACGTCCTGTTCCAAAGTCCGGCATAAACAATGCATCTCCAGTAAATACAGCATCTCCAATCAAATAAGATGCACAAGCGGGTGTATGACCGGGAGTAAAGATTGTTTTAATATTCAATGTCCCTGCTTGTAGATCTTTTTCTTCATCAGCAAGAATATCAAACACTTGCTCTACTGGACTCAAATCTTTGAGATTAAAAATATCTTTAAATACTGCTTGTACCAAGTCAATATGTTTACCAATAACCGTTTTAGCTTCTGGTAAATGTTTTTTTATTTCTTTCATGCCCGTTACATGGTCAGCATGTGCATGAGTGTCCATAATATAATGGATTTTAAGATCATGGTTTTTAATAAAATCCAAGACTTCATTCACTGATTCATAACTGTATTTAGATGAAGCAGGGTCATAGTTTAGAACTGGATCAATCAAGACTGCATCTTTACTGCTTTGATCATAGACAACATAACTTAAGGTCCATGTTTCTTGGTCAAAAAAATGTTGTACTTGATAATGTTTATTATGAGTCATTTTTGTATCTCCTATCAATTTATATTCATCTATTCCATGGCATTTTCATTAAAAGCATACCCATGCCACAAGTATTAGTCAGGGCAGAAAACATCAATCCAAAAGCCACTCCGGCACTCAAATAAATAAAATTTGAATGTATCATGCTGCTGGCTACAAAACCCAACATCACCAATAAACCAGCTGTAAATCGGACCTGTCTTTCAAGTGACCAGATATTGGTTTTGTTTTTTAATGTTGTTAGACCTAAACTTTTCCAAGCTTCAATGCCACCTTCAACAATATGAATATTGTTAAAGCCTTTGCTCTGCATTTGGTCAGCAGCCTTTTTTGCACGCATTCCAGTACGACACATGATGTAGACTGCTTGTTCTGTATCAAGATCTTTTGTATGGCTGGTTTCATGAATGGTTGAAAGAGGTATATGCTGAGATCCCTCAACATGTTCACTTTTGTATTCTGATGCTTCTCGTACATCAATAATGCAGTTGCACCCTTTATCTTTTACAATACTATTAAGCTGTTCAATACTTATGGTTTTAATGGCCATAGCTATCTTTACCTTTCTTTATTATTAGCATATAAATTTATTTGCTTTAACATCTAATTTATTATAACATAATTATATAACTATAAAAGAATATAATGAAAAAGACCAACTTACGCAACAAAAAAATAAAATTTTCTCAACATGAACTCAATAATATTGCCGAAAAATTTAAAGTTCTTTCTGAACCTTTGCGTTTAGCCATTATTCAATTCTTAATGGATGGAGAAAAAAATGTAACTGATATTCATATGGCTTTAAACAGCAGCCAACCCAACATTAGCAAGCATTTAAAAGTTTTGGAACAGGCTGGCTTTCTTAATAAAGAAAAACATGCGGTATCTGTTTATTATACCATTGCGGATCCCATGGTATTTAAGTTATGCCAACTTGTTTGCAAAAATCTTTAACTATCCATGAATAGCTTTAATTTATTTTATTAAAAGCTTAATTGTATGTATATCTTAATACAAGGAGTTGTTATGACAAAAAACGTTGGATCAATTGATAAAATTTTACGGATTGTTACCGGCTTAACCTTGCTTGGTCTATTTTTTGTTTTGGATAGTCCCTATAAATATTTAGGGCTTGTAGGTATTGTTCCATTGGCAACTGCACTCTTGAATTTTTGCCCTTTGTACACCGTTTTTGGTATCAATACCTGTTCAAAAAATGCATAAGGCTTAAGTAAAACAACAAAATAAATAAGATCTTTGCTAAAATCTATATTTTTTAAGGCTAACAAAGCCCACTTAAATTGCAAAAAATTTAGCGTTGCCAAGCATGAAACTTTTTAAGCCATTTAAAAACATACGCTTGGGTCTGCTGTTTTTTCCAATTGCCGGCAACAAACTTATTGGCTTCTGCCATGGTGGGATAAATGTGAATGGTGGATAAAATTTTGTTCAAACCAAAACCATGTTTCATGGCCGCTATAAACTCTATGATTAAATCTGCTGCATGTTGACCCACAATGCTTGCACCAATGATTTTATCTGTACCCGGTTTGGTTAAAACCCTGACCATTCCACGATTTTCACTGTCTGCTATGGCTCGGTCTAAATCATCTATAGCATAGGTGGTTAGGGTATAGCTTATACCTTGTTTTTTAGCTTGTTGTTCATTTAAGCCTACTGTTGCTATTTCTGGATCTGTGTATGTTGCCCAAGGAATCACTGAGTAGTCTACTTTATATTTTTTAAACTTGCCAAACAGTGCATTGACGGCGCAGTACCAGGCTTGATGCGAAGCTGTATGCGTTAATTGATACGGTCCAGTGACGTCACCACAGACATAAATGTTGGGAAAGTTGGTTTGCAAGTACGCATTGGCCTCAATGGTTTTGTTTTCTCTTAACTGTATGCCCATTTCTTCTAAACCAAAACCTTTGATATTCGCTCTACGGCCCACAGCCACCAACAATTCATCAAACTCTTTTTCTATTGTTTGATTTTGGCATTTAAGTTGTAGGTATTTTTTACCATCCTTAATTACAACTGCTTGCGCTTGATGCTGCGTTAAAACTTCTATTCCTTCTTTTTCAAATTGCTCTTGTAAAATTTTACTCACTGCCTCGTCTTCAATTCCCATAAGTCGATCCATCATTTCTACTTGCGTGACTTGACTGCCCAAGCGTGCAAAACTTTGCGCCATTTCACAGCCAATAGGTCCGCCGCCCAAGACAATCAATTTTTTAGGCAGCGCTGGCAGTTGCCATAAATTTTCAGACGTCAGCGCTGTGATTTGATCTATGCCTTCAAGTGCTGGCACAAAAGGGCTGGCCCCTGTGGCAATTGTAATGTTGCGAGTACTAAGAATCTTACCATTGACTTCAACTTCCCACGGTGAAATTATTTTAGCTGCACCCTTTATGCATTCTACACCTAGTTTTGTGTAGCGTTCCACCGAATCATGTGGCTCTATATCTTTAATCACCTGCTGCACACGCTGCATGATTTTTTTAAAATCAATACTAGGATTTATATCTTCAAGACCATATTCACTGGCATGTTGCATTTGATACGCTAATTTTGCGCTTTTTATGATGGCTTTAGAAGGAACACAACCCGTATTCAAACAATCTCCTCCCATCTTATTTTTTTCAATCAACGCCACTTTGGCTTTAACTGCTGCACTGATATAGGCGGTCACTAAACCGGCAGAGCCCGCACCAATGACCACCATGTTGTAATCAAAGTGTTTGGGTTTGCTGTAGTTTTTATAGATTTTTTTTGTTTTGATTGTTTTAAGTATGGCTTTGGTCAACCACGGCAATAAGGCTAATGCAGCACAAGATAATAACACGTTTAAGGACATCACCTCTGATAAAGCATCAATACTGGCCAGTTGCTTTCCGGCATTCACATAGACCATGGTTCCAGCCAACATCCCCACTTGACTCACCCAATAAAAAGTCCATAAGCGCATTTGGGTCAAACCCATCACGGCATTGATGACAAAAAAAGGAATGATGGGAACCAAACGTAAGCTGAACAAATAAAAGGCGCCTTGTTTTTTAACCCCCTCATTGATTTTTTGAAACTGCTTAGAAAACTTATGCTCTATGCTATCTCTTAATAAAAAACGCGCACCAACAAAGGCCAAGCTTGCACCTATCGTACTTGCAAAACTTACCAACACAGTGCCTGTAACAAAACCAAACAATGCTCCTGCTACCAAGGTTAAGACTGCTGCACCCGGTAGCGACAAAGCAGTAACCACAACATATACAATAAAAAACAAAGCTAAACTTAGCACTTGATGGTTCTCATAGTAGCTGGCAAAGGCATCTAAGTTTTCTTTAATGTAGTTAAGTTTTAAATACTCCGTAAGCCCAAAATACTTGGCCAATAAAACAACTGCAAGCAAGCCAAGGATAAGGGCTACTCTTAAACTAATTTTTTTTTTCATACTATTTTACTTTGTTTCATTGAGTGACCAGTCATAGTCTAAAAAATCCACTGAATAATTTTTCTTTTCAAGCCCTAGTGTTTGAATAATAAACTGCTGATAATTGCCATACTGCTTTTCAAAATCACCGCCGTACCATTTAAAAATTTTTGACAGCTGCATTGTGTTGTCTTTAATCTGATTTTTATTTTGATTGCTTAAAAAATGTTTGGCTGCCTGATTGAGTTGCTCATCAAGTTTTTCTGCAATAAAAGCTTCTTGAAACAAAGATGGACAACCTATAGACGCACAGTTGACTGCAAAATGAATTCTAGGTTCAGCAAAGTCTTTACGGATAATATCATGTTCAATATTGTCTAAACTATAACTGTTACCTAAAAGTTTAATAAATTTTTTCTTCCACGGCCCCCCTTTGAACCAGCCGGCATTGATATCTTTGATTGATTGTACTGGATAATGATCCACGATGAGTTGTACAGTATAGGCATTGTAAGCATTGATCCAAAAGGCGAGTTTTTCTTTTTTGTTAAGTTTATTAAAATCTTTGGTGTTGATTTGCTCAAGTTGTTTTAAATATAAGTTTAAATCATTGATGTTTTTTTTGATGGCTTGATAATTGACCAAGACTTGTTGGTTTTTTTCTTGGGTGTATTTTTTTAGAACATTGGTCCATTGCTCATGCTTTGCTTTGCCATTGGCCCAACTCAAACTGCAACAAAGCAATATGGAGTATATTAATTGAAGTTTCATGCCTGTATAGTGACATAAATAAACAAAAAAACCACTTTTAACTTTTTAATACACTTATATTCAATGCTTTTTTTAGGAGCAAAGTCGATTTTACTTTGCATAAGATATGGTGTATAACGCAATATGTTAAAAACCAATCGAAAAACATTTATACAGTCTTTGTTGGCTCTGTTTGGCTTATCCATCCTAGACATTAAAAAGCTCTTGCCTTCAGTTTATGCGCAAACAGCGGACGATTTGGAAAATTTTGTTGGCTCAGACAGTGTTTTAGAAAATATCAAACATCTTTTTCCTCATACCAGCAATCAGAGAATTCGTTACTTTAATACAGGTACTTTAGGTCCATCTTCAAATGCTGTCATTGAACATTTGTGCAAAGAAATACACCTTACAAACGGCGCTGTTGTTGATAACAAACAATACCTTCCCAATGATGGTAGTCAGCAGTGGAACAAACACATAGAAACTTTAGCTCAATTTATCCATTGCAGCGCAGATGAATTGGTTTTAACCAGAAACACCACTGAAGGGGTTAATATTATTTGCCATGGTCTGCCTAAAAGACATGATCCTTATGTCTTAATCACCAGTACAAAAGAGCACATTGGCAATATTGCAGCTTGGGTCAACCGTTCACAAAACCAGAAAGATATAGATATTGTTACTTTTTCTTGTAATAAACTAAGCCAAGATGAATGTTATACCCTGATCCTTGAAAGAATAAGCTCTTTTCCTGATAAGGCTATTATTCTTAGTATTCCTCACATTGCATCGGATGGTTATCTTTTTCCAGTAGAGCGTATTGGTGCTAAAATAGCTGAGCTTAATGCCCAACGAGAAAATAAAATCTTTTATTTTGTTGATGGTGCTCAATCTTTAGGGATGCTTGATGTCAATGTCAAACAATACCAATGCCACGCTTACGCTGCCAGCGGCCATAAGTGGCTTTGTGGCCCCAAAGGAACCGGTCTTCTTTACATCCATTCATCCGCACAAAAATTTATACAACCAGAGTTTGTAGGTGCCTATGCCTGTGATGCCAGCTTTGAGCCTTTAAGGATAGACTTTGCCAACAATGCCTACCGTTATACTTATGGCACACAAAGCATGCAATTGTTCTCCGGATTGGCCAAGTCTGCTGATCTTTTTCAGAGTTTAGGTAAAAAAACCATTCAAGATAAAGTCTTTTCTTTGGCTCAATATTTTCGCCGGGGTTTACAACACTACAATCAATCTCAATCGCGTTTTTACATTCATGATGTGGTTAATGCCGATTCAACAAGCTACAGTGGCATGGTTAGTTTTGCCATTGAAGACAAATTAAACCGTACTTACTTAGACAGCAAAGATCTGGCCTATGAAAGAATAAGCAAGCTCAAACTTAATGATCAACGGATTTATTTGCGTTTACGACATATCTATGAAGACAACTTGGATGCTATCCGGGCTTCATTTCATATTTTTCATGATACGGATGATGTTGATTTATTGCTTTTATCCATACAAAAATATTTAGCATCACTTTAAAAAACTGCATTGTTTACAACTGGCACTATTTGCTTGCTGGAAAGACTTTCATTATATACAAGTTTTGCATGACGGTTGATCAAGATATTTCCAGACGTAAATGTTTTGCCTTAAGCCTGTTGACTTTTCTTGGCTATAATTTTTTAGTGATTGCGTGGGGGGCTTGGGTAAGAATCAGTTTTTCTGGTGATGGCTGTGGTAAGTCCTGGCCCTTGTGTGATGATCAGTTTATACCGCAAGCGGCGGACATGGCCCAGTGGATTGAGTGGTCGCATCGCTTATCCACCGGTATTTTTGGTCTTGTGGCTTTGACTTTGTTTTTTTGGGGCAGAAAGCTTTATCCCAAAAAACACCCCGTCCGAACAAGTTTAATTTTTATGTTACTGTTCACCTTATCTGAAGCCTTGATTGGCGCGGCTTTGGTTAAACTGGAATTGGTGGGCAACAATGCTTCTATTTTTAGAGCTTGGGCCATTGGCTTTCATCAAATCAATAGTTTAGCCTTGACCTTGTGTATTTTTTTAAGCTTTATGCAAGCCCAAACCCTACATGAACTTCACCCTAAATTTAAATTTGCGTTTAAACTTTTGCTCTTGTTTTTATCCGGCGTAGCTTTTACCGGGGCTTTGGCAGCCTTGGCTGGCACCTTATACCCTTCTATGAACCTAATCACTGGCTTTTTGGCCGATATCAACTCTGCCAGTCCCCTATTGATCCGTTTGCGTCTATCACACCCTGTATTGGCCAGTTTATTTTGTCTTTTGAGTTTTGTATGGTTACTTAAACAGCAAGAAGCTTTTTCTTCACGTAAGTTTAGTCTTTTGGGCAGCTACCTTATTGTTGCCTTAAGTTTTGGTTGGGCCACTTTATTAAATTTAAGTCCCGTTTGGATGAAACTACTGCATTTATGTTTAGCCCATGGAACAATTATTGCCCTAAGCTACGCTTTTTTAATTGCAAAAAAAGCCTAGCTTCAGTTTTGCATGGTTTTATTCACTGATCAGTTTGGTATCATGCACCAAAACCTGATTGCCTCTGGGTCCAACATAGTAGGCATGGGTTTCTGTATTCAGGTTATAGACTTTTAGTGGCATAAAATTACCCCAGCCTTCGCTTTCAGCCGCATACTCACTTGTAGCATTGATTGGACAAAGTTGGCCATCTTCTCCTTGATACAGTTGCGCTGTTCCTGGTTCAAGATTTTGGGCCTCTTGCCACTGATACATGCTTTCCTCAGAACACTCATCTTGAACATAGGCATAAAAACGATGTTGGGGTGTAACCTTAAAAGTATAGTCTGAGCCATAAGGACCAACATTAATCATGTTCATGGTTTTGCCATCTCTTACATGTCCCAAATGCACCTGATTGACCCGTGCCCAGCAATCTTTTTTATACCGAGACGGCGCTTTTTCTATTTTTCCTAAACTTGAAGACAAGACATGAAAACCTTTGTCTTCTTGTTGCTCATACATTTCTTGCAGTTCCATTGTAGTAGCCACAATTTTATGATCATACTGATTCCACGATATCTTTGTGGTTAGGGTGAAAAACACGGTTACTGGTGTATTACCGGTAAAACAGTTGTTGTAGCTTCTGTTATAACCTTTTTGACCACTTGAAACCCAATCAACATCTTCTTGACTCAAAGCAGCGTGTCTCTGGCGTTCTTGGCTTCTATCAAGATCAACCTTGATGTTTAGCAGTTGCTGTTCTTCAGGCAAAAGGTAGTTTTGTTGCACTGCCTTTAAGATGGCTTCTTTTTCTTCTAAGTACAAATTGACCACATCTGAACAATAGGGGTAATAACCGATCTGATCATGGCCAAGCTGTTCAAGCTGAGCCAACTTATTTTGATAATCTTGCTGAATACTCAAGATCGTGTTTTCTTGAGCGTGGACAATGCCTAACAAAAGCATACTGACCGTTCCAATTAATCTAATCATACATCCCCCTGGAAATATTATATAAAATAACTTAATTTTTTTTCTTAACAAATAATGCAGAAAAACTCAATGCGTTATTTTTGCAGTCTAACCCTTGTAAAACATGCTCCATAACGATAATTTTGGCCAAAATTTAATCCTTATTGTTGAGAAAAGTGTAAACAAGTTACCTTTTTTTGTAAAAAACATAAAAAAAGTAAATATTTCTATTTATTTATTGTTTGATTTGTCATATGTAACCAAAGAGAGATAAATTAATATGTAGCTAAATAACAGTACGTCATTAGCACAAAACAAAAGGGGAAAATTCGATGGATAAAAATAAACTAAAAAAATTAACTAAAATCATCTTATCTGTAAAAGGTCCAAAAACCATGGAAGCTTTTTTGGCTGACTTGTTAACACCTGCAGAAATTGAAGATTTAGATTTACGCGTTAGAATTGTAAAATCTTTGCTTAAAGAAAAACCTCAACGTCAAGTGAGCACTGAAGAACAAGCCAGTATTTCTAAAGTATCCCGTGGTGCTGCAACCTTGAAGTATGGTAGTGGCGGCTTTGAAAAAGTATTAAGTTAATCTTAAAATACCTTAGGGAGGTTAAAACCTCCCTTTTTTTTGTCAAAATTTATATTTTGACTTCTCTTCTTTGAATTCAGTCTTTGATCGCAAGCCATTTAAAACTCTTTTTATATTTTCTATCAAACTTAATGATGAAGCGTTTGTGGTTTTTTTAATCAATTTTGTGTAGAATTTTGTATATGGATGTTTGTTTCCGCTCTGCCCAATTGAATGACTTGGATATCATTATTAAATTACTCAATCAGGATCATCTTGGAAAAACCCGAGAATCGATATCCGAAAAAATCCTTCACCATTATCAAACAGCTTTTAAACAATTGCTTGATAGTAAATTTTTTGACATCGTCATCATGGAAGAGGCCATTACCCATGAGATCTTTGGCTGTGCTCAAGTCATGTACTTACCGCATTTAAGTTTTAAAGGCTCTATGCGCTTGCAAATTGAAAGCATCCGAGTTGAAAAAAAATTTAGAAATAAAGGCTTGGGTAAACAGCTGATGCGCCATTGTATTGCTCTTGCAAAACAAAACAATTGTAAGATCATTCAATTTACTTCCAATAAAAGTCGTACGGATGCGCATCGTTTTTACACCAACTTGGGTTTTAAGCCAACCCATGTTGGCTACAAAATGTACCTTTAATGATTAAGTTTCTTAGTCTTTTTACAACAAAACTTAAGTCTTTACTTTATTGTTGTTTTGAGCAGCTTTTATTTTTATCCAATTCAATAAGATTTTCAATCAACCAAACCGGTTTCTTTAATTCTTTTTGCTCGGTTTTGTTATTGATTAATTTTGCCTGCATTTTTAAATACACTTTTTGTGGTGATAGGTTCAGGGCTAAATATTTTTTTTCCAACTCAAGATAAGTCTTTCCCTGCATTAAAATACTGTTTTTACTGTTTCCATCACAACTAATAAACATATTGGCATCCGCCATATATGAAAAGTAACCTTCTTGAATATCTTTAACTACGTCTAGTTCATCTCGTTGATTCTGATTTTTCACATATTGAATTGTATTTTTTTGGCATGCTGTATGGATACAACCTAATATTAAAATCAACAATACCATTTTTATGGTTTGTTTCATTTTATTCCACCTTAAACAAGGCAATATTTTTTTGAGGAAAGCTGACCGCACAATCAAACATTTGGGCCAAATATTGAAAGCTTATTGTATTAAAAAATAGAGTATGGCTTGGATCACGATGATAGTACCAGCGCTCAAAATCAGCCTTATCTATTAAAAATTGTGTCATCACACAGATATACCCTCCTTTGTTGAGACAGGTCAATAAACGTTTAAACTCTTGTTTGGGCTGATGCAAATGTTCAAAAGTTTCTGTGGAAACAATAAAATCATAGTATGTGTTTAATCGTTCTTGATCAGGATAAAAAAAAGGATCATATCCATATAACTTATGACCATATTGAGCAAACATATGGGCCAGAGGCGAGCCATTCCCACAACCAAAATCCAGACCCAAACAGTTGTTTTTTAAATACGGCAATAAACTGTCCACTGCCGGTTGCAAAAATGTTTGATACCTAGGGTCTTTGGGATTATTTTCATGACTTAGATAGCGTTGTTTTTCTTCTTGCTCAGATAAATAAAAACGCCGATCCAAATAAACCAAGCCACAGCAGTGACAGTCATAGTAGAGTTTTTCATTTACAACACTAAAATGGTTTTGATTATCTGTACTACATAATGGACACTGCATCTTAAAGCGTTATTACTTGAAAAACAAAGGCAAAGCATCATATATTGTTTTAAGTTTAATTTATGGGAGCACTTTACTTATGAAACAGTTTTTAATTTGTTGTATTTTATTTTCATTTTATTCTGGTCTTGCACAAAATATTCAAGTTGATCCTGCTAAAACACAAGCTTTGGCGTCACGTTTAGAAATGGCTTGTTCTGCCGGCAATGAAATAAGCAATCAAGCTTGTCTTGAACAACTTGAATTGATGCTTAATAAAATGGACCTTGGCACCAAGATAAACTTATCAAGCGTCATTGCCTCTATTTGTCAACGCTATGCCATGCCCTATAACAATGAATTAGAAAAACCTTTAACCACCCTTTATAAGCTGGGGTTTTTATCCAGACAAGTCTCTTGTTTAGAAAGTTGTTTTCATATCATTGGTCAAGAACAAGGTCTAAGCAATCTAGCAACCTTTCATTTACAGCATTGTGCCGGCGCCTATGAAAAACAAAATCAAGCTTCTATTTACAGTAAAAACCACTTGGTTCAAGCCTATTTATCTTGTATCTACAAAAGTTTAGATAACTTTCCGTTTTAGAAAAAGCTCACGCTAGATCAGATCATTCACCCAAATTTTCCGTGTAAACTGCGTCTGTACCTCTAACTTCTCCACGATTGCTGATATAAATACCACGCATCAGATAAGTTACCTTATTAGAACGGTTGCTTACTGTACTGATTTGTAAACCCAATTGATCTTGGGCTGAACTGTCAGCTTGATAATCAAAATCACCATCTAGATCAGCATAGGCCCAGAGCGAATTATGCGTTATGACCCCTGCTGCGGTTGTGCCCATTAAACTTTTGCCATCGTTTTGTAATTCTGTGGCCAAAACACTGTCCGGTATATTGCTGACCGCAAAATACCCGGGGTTTTCGGTTTGATGATTGCCGCTTGGCGCTGGAGAAAAACCATATTGTCCAAAACTGGTAAAATCATTGCTATACAAGCAGCCCCCATCTGGTCCTACTTCTGTACCATTGGTGGTTGGGGAAAGTGCTATTTTTTCTTTTACCCCTCCCCGTGGCGGAATATACAATGCGCTACCACCATCAACAATATGCGATGCAAAATTGCCAAACAACCACTTTTTTTTACAAAAGGTTTGGTTGCCTCCCGCTTGCACCATCAAACTCGGATGCGAGGCTTCAATTACAGCGCCTTCATACATATGTTTTAAATGCAAATAACCTTCAGACATTTTGGAATTGAGTAAATATTTTTGAAAAATTGGGGTTACAGTAATGATTAAAATGCCCATAATTGCAATGACAACCAGCAACTCAACCAGTGTAAACCCTTTTTTTTTCTGCGTTTTTTTCATTTTATGAGAGTAAAGTAATTTTTCTATTCCTAGCAAATTATTTACATTTTTTATTGTAGCATAAATCATACACAATCTGACCATCTTATTTTTTCTAGGGTTTAGGTCTGATTTTATGTTATACTCACCCACATTATGCAAAATTTTAAAGCATTTTTATCACGTTATAATCTTATTACAGCGCCCTTTTTTGTCATTTTAACCATAAGTGCTCTGACTCTAACACCTTGGCATATTTACCAGCATGGTGTGGCCTGGCAAAATATAGTTTTGTTTGTCCTGATGTTGGCTGCCTGCCTGATGAGCATCACCTGCGGCTACCATCGCTTATTTGCTCATCGCAGCTATGAAGCTTCTTCTATTTTGAAATTTTTGTATTTGGTTTTTGGTGCCAGCTGTTACCAACAGTCCTGCATGCAATGGGCTTCTGAGCACCGTATCCATCACCAGCATGTTGACCATGATAAAGACCCTTACAACATTCAAGAAGGTTTTTGGTGGGCGCACATGGGTTGGATTTTATCTTCTAAAAAAGCCAATGCTTCTCGTCCAGATGATTTACTCAATGATCCTTTGGTGATCTGGCAAGAAAAATACTGGATGCTGATTGGAGCTTTGGTTGGCGGCTTGATGCCTGCTCTGATTGCTCATTTTTTATGGAATGACTTTCTAGGTGGTTTTATTTATGGAGGCGTTCTAAGATTATTTATTTCCCATCATATTACCTTTGCCATCAATTCATTGGCTCATACCTTAGGCAAACAAAACTATACTGATACCAACTCTGCCAAGGACAGTTGGATTACCGCTATATTCACTTTTGGTGAAGGCTATCATAATTTTCATCACTGGTATGCCAGAGACTACCGAAATGGCATTCGTGCTTATCACTGGGACCCTAGCAAGTGGTTCATCAAAAGCATGAACTGGTTGGGATTAACTTGGAACTTAAAACAAGCTTCGCAAGAAGCCATTTTGCAGGCACGCTTAAAAATGCAAAAGAAACGTTTAGAGTTGCAGCAACCGCTAAATGAAAGAGCCCAGCAGCTTTTTGATGACGCTTATCAAAAAATTGAACATCTCAAGCTTAAAAAACAGGAACTTTCAAAGTTAGCTGAACAAAAAAAGATTGCTTTTATGAACTCTTTGGATGTTCAACAGCAAGAATTACAACAAAGCTTTAAGCAAACCCAAGAAGCGTTTTACAAACAACTTAGACAAAAGAAAGCTTCTTTGGTTCATTCTATTGACCAACAGCAGTTGGAATTGCAACATTCCATTAAAGAAACTCAAAAAGCTTTGTACAAACAACTCAAAGAGTGGTCCAAAGTTGCAAAACCTGCTTAACCTTATCTATAGCTAAAAATAATCAACTTTCATAGCCTCATTGTTAAAAACAATGAGGCTATAGTTTTTTTCAACTGTTCAAATGCTCCGATTTTGTCTATGATGAGTTCATAACAAAAGGAGATTAATACAATGACTACAAAAGAAACTTTAAGACAATTGTTAGCCGATAGCTACACTCTAAATTTAAAAACACAAAATTATCACTGGAATGTTACTGGCCCGATGTTTTCATCTCTGCACACTTTATTTGAAGCACAGTACAATGAGTTTTTTGCGGCCATAGATGTTATTGCTGAACGTATCAAAGCCTTAGGTGACTATGCTCCAGGTTCATACCAAGAGTACATGAAGTTGACACAAATTAAAGAGTCTACCGGTCAACTGCACTGGAAAGACATGGTGTCTCAACTTTTAGAAGGTCATGAAAAAATCATTGCCACTTTGAAAAAAAGTTTAGCTGAAGGCGAACATGATGATGTCAGTGAAGATTTGTTTATTGGTCGCTTGGACGTGCATGAAAAAACTGCATGGATGTTACGCTCGATTTTAGCTGACTAAACAAAACTCTGGGGACAGGCCCCTGTCCCCAAAATTTAAAACAAGAAAGATATTTTTATGTCGTATACAAAAACTGCTGTCATGATTTCAACTCAAGTGTGTCCATTTTGTGTCAAAGCCAAAGCCATGCTCACCGATCATGGTTATGACATTATTGAAATCAAAGCTGGCCAAGATATTCCTATGGATGCTATTTTACCGCTGAGTGGAAGAACTTCTGTTCCGCAAATCTACATTGATGGCCAACATATTGGTGGCTCAGATGATTTAGAAGTTTGGCTAGAAAACCAAGCCAAACAATAAAGTTTTGCTTTTTATGGTTAATGTCCCGTGTTTTGTTCACGCAAGTGATACTTAATGGGGTCTGTTGCACCTTTAATTATTGCAAACACAGCAATGGCTGCAGGGACCGTCACCCTCTGACTGTACCGATATTTGCAAAGCATGGAATATACCAATTGACTTCTGATGTATTTAATTTGGCTATTGGGGAATAAGTCAAATAAACGATAAAACATGATTCGATCTACAGATTCATGCACTGAGGCTGGAATATCTTGGTTCTCTAACAACCACTCTCTTGACTTAAAGCCATCACCAAACAAACGGACCTTATTTCCTAAAATTGGAAAATTAGATTGTGGTCTGTTGTCATAGGCTTCATCATACATAAAATCAGACAGTGCATCTAAAAGTTCTTTTTCAAAGTCAGCGTCACTTTCTAAAACTTCTTCGATCAAACCTTCTTTGACGGCCAGGTCGTATAAAAATTCATCGTTCATGACTACAGGTGGATGCTCATGAATTAAAAAGTTTTCAACTTTTTCCAAACGTTGCATCACACCTTGATAGATTTCTGGGTAGTCTTTAAACAGCTCTGCGAAATCTTTGGGTAAGTTTTCGGATTGCCTGACTTCTTTGGCAAAAAGAGCTTCCGCCTGATTGCTTGAGTTCCATAAATACTCACTGAAAAACCAATAGCCTCCAAACTCTACCGCAGAAACAGGAATGCCTCCCAACCACTCCAGCCCCATTTTAGATAAAGCTCTTTTTTCACCCGAAGTTAAGGCCTTCATGGATAAGTGCGTACCCAACTGCGGTACCGCCAAATCATATGCCAAACGTGTAATCCACTCTAAGTCTAAGCCCTGATGTACATCATAATCATCATATTTTACACTGACATAGCCCCACATATTCGACACCAAACTTATTTGTTTGGCCTGATTGGCCATTACTTTATTGGCAATTTTTTTAACCGGTGAATTAGGCAAAGAACACTCACCATGAATGGTCTTGCGCATTCTTGTTTTATGTCTTGCTTCAGCATAAGCATCGGTAAAGTTTCTATGCTCTGGGCTACCATAGCGTTTGGTACGAATACGTCTAATAACCGGTGCATTTCCTATACCTAGAGCTTGATCCAAAGATTTAAAAAAATAATCTACATACTGTTGCTGCTCACGGATATAGTACTGAACATGCTCATCATTGAGAAAAGATCCTGGCTTTGCTCGCAATGTTTCGGTGATATCATCAATTTTTTGGGCAATCTCACTTTGATGATTCCAAGCGTAATGCAAATCATAATCATCAATCTGATTGATAAAACGATGCAGTTCATCAATTTCATCTTCAGATGTTCTACCCATTTGTTTTAGGTATTGAATAAAGCGTTGTCTTTGTTTTAAACGTTCCAAATGAGCAACATCTAAAAATTCATCTATATGATCCAATATAAAATTGGTGCGCTTTTGATAGTAACCCGCTACAAACTGACCAGAACGTCTTAATTCATCCGCTATAGAGTTGATTTCACGCCGGGAAAACTTAATGACAGAAATGAACATTTTTGCATCTTCTTTGGTTAATATTTTTCTGCCTGTGCGTTCAAAGTTAGCAATAGCACGCTGCCATTGCTGTGGGCTAAGAATATCACTGTAGACAAAAGGCTCTAAAAAGCTTCGCATGCCATTGGTATCCATGACATACTCATCCAAGAAGCGTCCGGCCAAAGCTTTTATTTCAGAATTGATTTTTAAAACAGCTTTACCATTGACAATAATGACTTCCGGCATACCATTGATCAATTCTTCAAATTGCTGCTGGTTGATTCGTCCTCTTTGTAAGGCTTCGTTAAGGATTTCTATCATGCGCTTGGTTGTTACCCACCATTTGTTTGTGTATTGGTACATCAATTTATAATAATTGATACTGACTTGTCTTAAAAGAGGCATGTCCCATATTCTTTTCCATATGTAATTTAAACCGTCTCCAACAGCACTGAATAATTGAGAAGTTAAACTTGGATTAATCTCTGGAAAATGAATGGGAAAATTGTTTCTAGCAAAATTTAAACCATCACCCTCTTTTAAAGCACGGATAAAATCATCAAAGACTTGATCAGAGACTTGATCAGAGCGTGCAAACAACTCTCTGGAATACCTGTATTGATTGAGAAAATCTACTGAACCCTTTGGGGCAATACGAATGGCATGGTCAATCAACATTTGCCGTGAAAAGTATTTTTGAAAGGCCCCTGTTTTTTTAATATAGTTTATGGTTTTTACCCCTTCTCTGAGCAAAACATAGTCTGTGGCTACAAATATAGCCAATTCTAAAGCCAGAATAAGGTTTAGGTTTTTAATATCTTCTCTAAAATAACTCTGTAAGTAGGCTGCATTTTGTGGGCTGATGTTGGTACTGGCCAAAGAACGATCCACTTGACTTTGTTGATTTTTACGCATGACAATCATATGATAGGTCGCCACGCCACTAATACTAACCGCCGTACCTATAATGGCTAATTCAATAATTATATTGCCTGCCCCCGGCAATAAAAACAGAGCCATCACATGCGGTACAATCATGGCCATTTTAATCATATTTTCTTTCATTACTTCATCGCAATTGGCTTCATCCAGTAGTTTGCAATATGCATCGCCCAAACCTTCCGATGGATTATCTAAAGCAAAATCTAGAAGTGCAAAGACACGTGATCTAATGCTTTCTTTTAAAAAATTTAGTTGTCCTTCTGGCGTATCAAGGTTTCTTTTTTGCTCTAATATATTGAGTTCAGTCATGATGTCTTGTTGCAAAGCCTGTTCAACCGCTTGAAGATTGGCCATACTCACTTGAAAATCTGGAGCCAACTTACGTTGTTTGAAATGCATGTGACGCATTGCCGGAGATATGACTCCATGCGAAGCATCTTCCATCATTCTTCTATAGCTTTCTGTGGTTTTTAAAGGTCCTCCAAAAATATAACCTTGGTTGAAGCAGGTTTTGTAACGTGCTTGGGCATCAAACTTCAACAAAGCAATCATGCTCGAGTGAGCAAAGTAACTGCCAAAGCTAGGCGTGGTATACAAGTTTTGCAGTTTCTCTTCCAAGGCACCCATCAGTTCATAACGTTCGTTTTCACCAATGGCATTCAATGGGTAGGATTCATTGTAAGTCTCATTGTCAAAGCGTCTTTTCAACTGGGCTGCGGTATTGTAACAGTAGTCGTTAATGTCGGTGATTTTAGCATTGAGTAAATCCACCATGCTTGGACGAAGCGCGGTTTGTTGGGGGGTGGGATGAAACGTGATGCTATACGCTCCACTTTTAATATTTTGATAGAGTTTCTTCCTCGATTCAATGCGTTTTGCTTGGTATTGTTCCTGACAAAAATGAAAGGCACTTTTTCCACACACCAATTGCTCAGCATAGTCGATAAAGCTTTGTTCTGTTGCCAAAAACTGCCGTCCTTGATTAACACTCATTTTTTGCAGTTCCATCAGAATTTTTGCATTGGTGGTGCGATAAAACTGATACGGTAAAAACCCACGAAAAATTTTAGGGTAAGCCGCCTCACTTAAATTTTCTACACGTCTGTTTTGCTCTGCCCTTGCGTTTTTCTCATAAAGTTGCTGCCACCTGCGTTCTACTTCTTGCTCAGTTTCACTGCGATCCAACCATGGCAGTTGACTGTAAGATTGCAGTATACAGTTTATTTTTTCTTCTTCTGGAAGCTCATCACATGCTGCGGTGTTGATTCTATATTGCTCTTTGTTCAAAAATAACGCAACTTCAGGGTCAAAGCGCTCTATCGGGGTAAACCCATCCACCATTTGGCTTCGTTCATATGTTTGTTGCGGATTATAGACCATTGAATCTGGGACACCTTCATACATGGATAGGATATTTTGACCGAAGACTGCATAATCTGATGTTGCGGCGAGGGTTCTTCTATTGTAAGAACTGTTGTCTCCTATGGTGCATTGAGCCAAGCTGTTAGCAAAGCGCATGATTTGATACTGTTGGTGCGTCACCCTTACATCTCCATACTCAATTTCTCCTAAAGTTTCATCAAGCTTACGAATGATATAAGCCATCGCTTCAGGTTTACTTGACTGATGGATCCTGTTCTCTATTTGTTGGTAGTAGCGATGCATCTCCGTTTCAACAACATTCCTTTGACCTTTGTAGTACTCAAGCTTTGAGTTTCCATTTCTATCGTAGCAATCTCTTTGATAGGCTGGGTGATCACTGGCTGGAAAATATGAGCTGTGAAACATAACCGAACTCTCGCCACACCTTTCAACTAAAGTATTAAATTGCGTATATTGATCAGTAAGAACATTTCTATAAATATGGGTGGCACAAAACCACCGTTGGTGAATCTCATTTTGTGGATTAAAGTATATATGGCAGTAACGTTCATTGACCATACACATTCGCAAGTGCTTGTTGATAAGAGATTGATTGTTGTTTAATTCAACTTGAATTTCATTGAGATTGTTTGTTAAGTTTTGTCTTAAGGCCGTGTAACTGTATAAGCGTCCACCGCTGTAATCTTTACGTAAAAAATTTAGTTTTTCTTGCGAACTTGCTGCATTTCTAAACATGTCCATTGTTGTGGCCTCGTTTAGGCATTGATCTAAAATAATATAGTCGCCTGCAAATATCATTTGCCACAACATAGCTATGGCTAAAAATATCCCCCTGATTGTAGCTCTCACGTGTCCCCCCAAGTGAACAATGGTTTTATCAACTCTTGGAACGCCGATTTAACACAAAAATATTAAAAAAAAATTAACTTTTTTAAAAAAATTTTTTAAACAGCGTGTTGCGTTAGACTGTGTTTTTTAGTATACAACAAGACCTTTTGCTTGAGATTAAATCTATTTTCACCAAGGCTGCTTTCAGCAGTATTTGCTAAAACACAGTATTTTGCACCCCAATCAAAAATAAAATTGTATTTGGCTTATTGTATCTGTTAAAATGCGCTAAGATACTGATTTTATATTGTGTTGGTTTTATCAAAAAAAAAGTGTGCTGGATTTTCAATCATTGAATTGATGGTTGTCATTGCTATTGGGGCTGCTATTGCCTCTATAGCTATCCCTTCTTATCTAGAGTATGTACAAAAATCTAAAATTGCAGAAGGCTATATCATGCTGCAAAAAATGACGCATGGAGTTTATGCTAACTTTGGTCAAACACCTCAAGTCTTGGTTAATGGTGAAACCTATTTTGGCGAGTCTCGTTTTCCAACAGGCAATATCAACCTTCTTTCACAGGCTGTTCGTGTTGAAGGTACTCGCTACAGAACTTATGCACCTCTGCCTAATACAAAAAACAATGACTTTAGAGTACGAAAGGATGATGTATGCCTTGACCCTGACCATACGCTAAAGCAATGTGGGGCAATTTATATAAAAAATCAAGACTACCTAGAATCTATGGGTTTCACATTAATTGAAGTAAGAGGCGTTGACTTATACAGCACCAATAAGAGCTATTTTTTACCTACAATTTCTAGTCATGCAGAACTGGCAAACCTTCTTATCGCAGATGGACTCCCCGCTGCCCATTCAGTTCGTAATAAATTTGGCTCTGATATTTTTCAATCAAGCCTTCTTACTGTAATAGCTGATCTTGATGGTGATGGTTTTTCTTCTGTTAATAATAGTGATTATCTTAATGCCGGTCGGTATAGTGCTCAATTTTCCAGACATGTCGATAACCTCACCTATATCTCTAGGGCTTTGTATATTGATCAAAATACCGGCGAGTTAAAAAGTACTCCCGGCTTAATCAAAGAAAACCTGGGCGAGTAGCAAGGTGGTGCAGCTTTTTATTGTGTGCTTAACATGATTTGAGCCTTGGCCTCTTAATGAACTAACTTTTCTTGCTCAGCTTGCTCAGAAAAACTTGATTGACGTAGTTTTTCAATTTTTTCTACAATCACTTGGGCAAAGCTTTCCGCTTTTTCTGCATTTTTTTTTGTTTTAAACAGCGTAAAAAGTGGGTTACCGAACATATCGCAAAAAATAATTTTTTTTCTACTCAGAAAATATCCTGTAATGAACTGATGGATTGCCCCGTATAAAAACAAGCCGGATAATATCAATATTGGCATCAGATCAGTCTGGTCTTGGTCAGAAAGGTTTGCCACTGCCAATAAGAAAGAAAATACCAGTAAAATAAATCCAAAAAAATAACTTTTGATATGCAAAGAAGACTCTCGTATTGGACTTGGGTCTATTTTAAATAGATCAATACCATACTCAGTCTTAGAAAAAAAAGATTGGGCACAAATATCCACCTGATAAGCTTTAGAAAATGAAAACTGTATGGATGATAAAAAACTTAAACGTTGAGAAAAGGTCTCTTGTGTTTGTGGCATTTGATCAGATCTACCATAAACATACATGCAAGTCTATGCCTGCCTTAACTAAAAGAGACTCGTCCAAAATCAATTCACAAGCATAAAAAAGCTAGGTCTTACCTTTTGCTGCCTATCCAAAAAAAACTAAATATCAATCATGGTTCTTAGGCCGGGTTTGGCGTTAAGAACTTTTTTGATGGTATTGAGCAAAATGGAGTGGGTGGCAACATCCCCATGCACACCATTGATAATTTTTGAATCAATCTTAGGTTCACTGTCTAAAACCACTTGGTCATAACTTTCATCTTCAACAATGCTGGCTCTAAAATGCAATTTGATCTTTTCTTCACCCTTGACCAAAGCTGTGCCTACTTGTTCTACACCTGCTGTATGTTCTGGTGTTAGGTCTTTGCCATTCCAGTGCATGTTTTCTTTGACCATGATCGGTTTAATTTCATCTTTCCAACTGTCAATGGGCCATTCCAATTGCGCTGCAATCATGTGCATGGACTCTGTTAAACCGACATGCCGTAAAGTCCCTGCTTGTTTTTTTTGTTCAAACTCTTGCATGCTTAAGCCTGCTCCAATTTTCTCTTGAAAAGGAATTCTGCGGCTCAAAGCATTTTGGTAACGATTAACCCGGACGTGGTTTACGGTTTTGCACAATAAACTTAGGTGACTGGGTAAAGCATCCATCAAGAAACCCGGATTAACACCTGTTCCCAAAATGGCAACATTATTGGCTTTGGCAACAACATCCAATTCTTTAGACAATTCTGGCTGCTCGCGCCATGGGTAACTGAGTTCTTCACATGAAGAAACAATGGGTATTTGTAGATTGAGTAAACTTTTAAAACTTTCCATGGCTTTGGCCAAACTGGATACGGTGGTGACCACGGCAATATCAGGTTGATGCTTGTCAACAGCCTCTTTAAGATCTTGGTAAATGGGTGAATCATTGCTGTCTTGACAGATATCATTGAGCTTCTTACCCACAAAATCAGGATTTAAATCAACACTGGCCACGGTTGTAAAACGCGGGTCTTGTTCAATTTGTTTAGCTATACTTTGTCCTAGAGGTCCAAGACCTACCTGTAATATTTTAATCATACGCTGCCTATAAATTTATTGTCAGCGTTTGACAAGTGCTTTTTTATTCCTGCTCTTTATATTTAGAAAGGTAATAACTGTATTAATTGTTTAGCCATCTTAAAAGTTTCTTTAACCTAAAAGCTTTGCCATCCGTTCCAAGTCATGTGAATTAAAATAAGTAATACTGATTTCTCCACCTTTGCCTTTGGGTTTAATGTGGACTTTGGTTCCCAAACGTTGTTGCATTTTATTTTGCACAAATTTTAAATTGGGGTCCAAATTCACTGCGTTTGTTTTTTTGGACTTTTGTTTTTGGGTGCTTTCTGTGCTTTGTTTGATCCACTGTTCTACCGCTCTAACTGACAGACCTTGATCAATGATTTTTTTAGCCAACTGCTCTTGCTGGACAACATCCAAAACCAATAAAGCTCGGGCATGGCCCATGCTCACTTTTCCTTCATCGACATAGGCTTGGACCATCGGTGATAATTTTAACAAGCGGAGCAAGTTGCTTACTGTTGAACGATCTTTACCCACTTTCTCTGCAATTTGTGCCTGACTTAAATTAAATTCTTGGCTCAAGCGTTCATAACCCTTGGCTTCTTCAATGGGTGTCAGGTCTTGACGTTGTAAATTTTCCACAATGGCAATTTCCAGTTGCGTTTGATCGTTCATATTTTTAATCACAGCAGGAATGGTACTTAAACCCGCCATTTTACTGGCTCTAAACCTGCGTTCACCGGCAACCAGCTCATAACCACCTGAAATTTCACGCACCAAAATAGGTTGAATCACTCCGGATTGTTCAATGGATTGTTTAAGTTCTTGTAAAGCTTGCGCATTAAAATGCCGTCTGGGCTGACGAGGATTGACTTGAATGTCTTTAATATTTAACTCAACAAAACCTTTATTACTTTTAAGTTCACCCACTTGCGCAGTTGCTGTTTGATTGTTAGAGTTTGTTTCTGTGTCAGCTATAACACCTGGGTTTTTGCGAATCAAAGAGGATATGCCTCTACCCAAAGCTTTGCGTTGTTGTGCCATAAAATTTTCTCCTTACTCTTATCTAATTTTCAGCTTTATGCCTGCGCATTTGTTGTCTTGTTGGGCTGTTTTGTTGCTGATAATGTTTCATATTTTTTGATGCATTCGGCAGCCAAGTCTAAATAACTTTGTGATCCAACCGAGGTAATATCATATTGAATGATGGGTTGACCAAAACTTGGGGCTTCGCTTAAGCGTACATTGCGCGGAATTTTGGTTTGCCAGACCAAATTGGGAAAGTGGGTATTAATCTCTGTCTCCACTTGGTGACATAAATTGTTTCGTTTATCAAACATGGTTAAAACAATGCCTTTGATATTCAACCGCGGATTTAAGTTCTCTTGTACCAGTTCAATGGTTTCTGTTAACCTACTTAAACCTTCAAGAGCATAGTACTCTGCTTGCAAAGGCACCAATACATCCTTGGCCGCTACCAAGGCATTGATGGTAATCAAACTTAAAGACGGTGGGCAATCAATCAAAATATAATCAAACACTGTGTTTAAATTTTGAATGGCTTTGTGCAATAAAAACTCACGGTCCTGTAAATCAACCGCTTCAACTTCAAAACCAGCCAAGTCTGATGTGGCTGGGAGAGTCCAAACAAACGGTGTTTTGGCTTGAAGAATACAGTCATTGATGTTTTGTTCACCCAAAAGGACTTCATAAATGGTTTTTTGCTCAGCTACATTCTCTGTCAACCCTATACCACTGGTTGCATTGGCCTGTGGGTCCATATCAATCAACAAAACCTTTTTTTCTGCCGCCCCTAAAGAGGCCGCTAAATTGACGGAAGTGGTGGTTTTACCCACTCCACCCTTTTGATTGGCCATGGCAATAATCTGTGTCATAAGTGGACTTGTTTACCACGCAAAAACTATTTTGAAAAGCGCTATGTTTTATTTAAACGATTAAGCTCTTGATATTATTTAATTCTTTATTCTTTTTTAGTGCGCTTCACTTCTTAGCTTTCTGCACCTTCGTTTTTATTTATAGAATATAAAGTTTGCTTTTGACTTGCAATGCACCCATGCTTTTTGTTAAAGGTGTAGAAACATTTTACGGGGGTATCATGAAAAAATATGTCCTTTATAGGCTGGTGACTGACCTGCTGTTCTTAGCTTGTTTTTGTGTCAGTTTTGCTGGCTACGGCCAAGTAACCGTGCAACCGGAGTACAGTCAACTTGCAAACTTAAGTTTTCCTTTACAATACTATGCCAATGACTTTTCTGGCAAACGCAGCCTGCCTTTGTTATGGCAAGAGTTCATCATAAGAATTGCCCAACAAACCCAGCAAAATCAAGTTGATTTAAATTTATTGCTTACTGTATCTGATTTTTCTCACTGCGATCCCAACAGCAAACACCTTATAGAAGATTATAAGTCTGAATATCCTGCCATTGACCGATTTGAACAAGCTTTTTTAGGGCGTTGTTCTCAAACACAAAACAACTGTAAACTTAATCATATAAAATACCAGTGTACACAGCGTGATTATAGTTGGTTGAGAAATAAAGCCCATTTACAGGTTTTAGATTTTAATGGAAATGAAGCTTTTTTGCGCATGCAAAACAAGGATCACGCTTATAGCCAAGAGCTTTTACCCCAAGGCACAACCATTGTTGGTATTCCTTTAAACTGGAATGGTCCAGCAGACTTATTTACTGACAGAGCCAAGGGCAATTTGTACATGACTGAACGCGTGCTTGACCAAAATAATTTATCCCCCGTGGATGCTCAACAGCTTTTACGCCAATCCATTGACTTTGAGCAGTTGATTTTTCTTCAAGCCAACCCATGGGAGCATACCCAAGACACCGATACCATTGTCATGTTTGCTAAACATCATCAAACTGGACAAATCCATGCTTTTCTCACTCAACATCCAGATGGACCTGTGACTCGAAGAAGTTTAGCCAGCAGCAGCTACCTTGCGGGCGATTTTTTAACTTTGGGTCAAGCCAGCAACAAAGAAAATGGCAAGTGCAGTGTTGCCAGCCAAGACTTGTTTTTAATGGGAGTTTTTGTTTTCAATCGTTGGGATGACCCTTTTAATTTTAAAAGCAGCCTGCGTGGCTTTGAGCTGCTCAAAAACCACGCATCGCAAGAAGACTTTTTGGAGGCGGCTCAGAACCGTTGGTCCAACTTTAATCAGCTCTATGCTTGCTATCAAAATATTGCAACTCAGCTCAATCAGCAGGCAAAAAGCATAGATGCTTACAACTACCAAGCTTTGCTAAGGGCAGGCTTTAACCAACAAAACATTCACTGGTTGACTTCACCCGGTGTTTACTCCGACAATCAAAATAATGACAATACGTATGCGGCCTCCTATGTCAACGGTGTGATTATCAATGATACCTATCTCATGCCGGTTTTTCCAAGCTTTGATCAAGCCGATGTTGAATACGGCCGCAATGAAGTACAAATCAAGCAAGCCTTTGACGTTTTAGGTTCAAGTGACATTAAAGCCATGCAAGAGCTTAAAAAAGTTTTTAAGCATGTTATCCCCGTTAGAAGTGATTTTTTAAGCGGTGGCGCCATTCACTGCATATCAAGCTGCAGTTACCAGTATTAATTTATAATGGTTTATTTAATAGCTATTGGCTAATTGCTTAGGTTTTTGGGTTTTTTTCAAATACACATGTAAAATAGCAACCGCGGCCGGGGTCATACCAGATATTCTGGAGGCTTGGCCCAAGGTTTCTGGTTTGAGTTGATTGAGTTTTTCTCGAACTTCATTGGATAAACTGGGGACTAGGCTGTAGTCTATATCGTCTGGAATCTTGGCATTGTCTTCTTTTTCAGCCAAACTCACCTCATTTTGTGCTCGTTTAATGTAGCCAGCATATTTGATGCGAATACAGGCTTGGGCAAATGTTTCACGTGAAACATCTTTTAAGCTTGGGTCCAAGACCAAAATATCTTCCCATGAGATCTCTGGACGTCTTAACAATTCCGTTAAATCGCTTTGTTTTTTTAAGCCTGAGGTTCCCAAATCATTCAGTTGTTGTTGCATATCAGGTGTGGGTGATATTTTATGGCTTTTGAGTTTTTGCTCACAGTTGGTAATGGCTTGCATTTTTTGTTCAAACAAAGCAAATGTTTCACGTGAAACAAGTCCTTGTTCATATGCTATGGGCATCAATCGCTCATCGGCATTATCTTCACGTAAATGCAAGCGATGCTCTGCCCTTGAGGTAAACATTCTGTAAGGCTCTTTAACACCTTTGCTGATCAAATCATCCACCATCACACCAATGTAAGAATTACTACGGCTAAGATTTAGTGTGTCTTTTCCTAAAACACTGGCAGCAGCATTGGCCCCTGCCAACAAACCTTGCCCAGCCGCTTCTTCATAGCCTGTGGTTCCATTGATTTGTCCGGCCAAATATAGGTTAGGCACCAGTTTTGTCTCCAAACTGGCTTTGAGTTGGGTTGGGTCAGCATAATCATATTCTATGGCATAACCGGGGCGCATCATCTCCACATTTTCCAAACCTTCAATGCTGCGTAAAAACTTTAATTGCACAGGCAATGGCAGTGAATTGGATAAGCCATTTGGATAAATTTCTTGCGTGCTCAAACCTTCTGGTTCAAGAAAAATTTGATGCCGGTCTTTATCCGCAAAACGGACCACTTTATCTTCTATGCATGGACAGTAACGCGGTCCTGCCCCTTGGATATTGCCGCTGTACATAGCAGACTCATGCAAATGATCCTCAATAATTTTATGGGTATCAAGATTGGTATAAGTGATGTGACAGGGCACTTGCTTAACCTGTGTGCTTTGCCCAAAAAAAGAAAACAAAGGCAAGGGCGTATCTCCGGGTTGTTCCTCTAGCTTGCTGTAATCAATGCTTCTGGCATCCAACCTTGGTACAGTCCCTGTTTTTAAACGACCCATGTTAAAACCAGCTTTGGCCAAGGCTTCACTTAGGCCCAAGGCTGGCAAGTCTCCATGTCTGCCTGCTGCTTGCTGGAACTGTCCAATATGGATCAAACCATTGAGAAAGGTGCCAGTGGTAATGATGGTTTTTTTGGCTAAAACTTGTTCACCCATTTCAGTGATGGCACCTGTGCAGCCTTGATCATTAAAAGACAGGTCAACCGCCATCCCCTGTTTAACATAAAGATTAGATGTGTTTTCAACCACTTTTTTCATGTAAGCGGCATAAAGGTACTTGTCTGCTTGTGCTCTACTGGCTCTAACCGCCGGTCCTTTTTTGGTATTGAGGGTTCTAAATTGTATGCCGGTATGATCAATGGCTTTGGCCATTTCTCCACCCAGCGCATCCACTTCTTTGACAATATGGCCCTTACCCACGCCACCAATGGCTGGATTACAGGACATATGACCTATTCTATCCAGATTGCCGGTGAGTAAACAGGTTTTTACTCCCATGCGTGCCGCCGCCAAGGCTGCTTCTATTCCAGCATGGCCTGCGCCTATAACCAATACATCGTACATTCAATCCTCACTTCAAAATGGAACTACCATTTTTTTCCTTACTCCATGTTAGCATGTTGCTTACCTAAACTTAACATCAAAAATCAACCTAGGCCCACAGTTTTTTATAAGCAGACCTTGATAGTTTAAAAACTTTCTATTCCTAAGCCCTGCCCTAAAAGCTTAATATGTTTCACGTGAAACATGCTGCCCAGAAACCTTAAGCGTAAGACCAAGACCACTTAGCGCTTATCTAATTAAACTTTTGCTTTTATACAAGCCCTTTTTTACCGACACGCAAGGATAAACCAAGCTTTGTTTGCTTAAAATCACACCAGGATTCAACACAGCATTGCATCCCGTCTGACAGGAATCTCCAATAATGGCCCCAAATTTTCTCAAACCTGTGTCCACCATTCCACCATCAATTTTTATTTTTATATTACCGGTCACTATCTTTAAGTTGGATAACTTGGTTCCTGCTCCCAAGTTAACCGCATTGCCTAAAATACTATCTCCTACATAAGCAAAGTGCGCGGCTTTGGCATCGTTGGCAAAAATAGAGCTTTTAACCTCAGTACTATGACCAATAACACAGTTTTTTCCAGTCAGCACGCCACCACGAACATAAGCCGCGTGTCTGACCATGGTTTTTGGACCTAAAATACTGGGACCATTAAGATAAGCTCCAGCCTCTACCTTACACCCGGGCATAACAACAACATCCTTGCTGGCAATGATGGCTCCAGCTTTAATTATACTTTTTTCAGCTTGCGGATGTTCTAAGACTATATCCTCCTGCACCAAACCCACCGCAGGCAGCTCAAGTCCCTTCAAATCGATGTATTTTTTTTGCTCAATAAACGCTAGTAACCACGCTTCTTTGTATTTGGCCGCCAATACTGCCCAAGGTTCAGCCTCCGGAAAAACATCTTTAAACCATAAGTTTTTTACATTGATATAGCTGTTTATATCCAGCGATGTTTCACGTGAAACATTATCCATATAATCACCCTCTTTCCATGACAACAAACCTTTGTTTTTCCAATGCACCGGTTTAAGGACGCTAATCCAATAAGCCAAACATAGGGATCAACAAAGGGCTTGCTCTCAATTATTTGCCCACACAAAACTTAGAAAATACGGTATCCAAAATTTCTTCCGTAATATCTTCTTTTCCAAGTAAAGTCATCAAAGCACTCATGCCCTCTCTAAGCTCCAAAGCCACAAATTCCTCAGCCTGACCCCTTAGCCAACTTTTTTTTGCGCTTAAAAACGATTCTAATGATCGGTCTATAAGCCTTTTTTGACGTAGGTTTCCAAGCAACACTTTTTCATCACTGAGTTCATTTTGTATCAGTAGCGTTAAAGCTGCCATAAATTCATCTAAACCTTGTTTGCTTTTAGCCGATAAAACAAAGGTATTGTCCTTTGGTGCGTGTAATTTTTGTAAATCTGGCTTAAGATCTACTTTATTTATCACGTTCCAAAGTTTAAAATTGTACTGCTGTTGCGCCTGAACAATTGCATCCCACTCAATAAACTCCGGATTATCGGTGAGCAGACAAACCAAATCTGCTTGCTCTAAACTTTTTAAGCTCAATTGTATACCCGCTTGTTCAATACTGTCTTTTGTATCCGCACGTAAACCGGCGGTATCCATCAATTGTACCGGGCAACCTTCTATCAATAAACTTTCGTGAATGCGGTCACGGGTTGTTCCAGCAATATCAGACACCAAGGCTCTGTCCTCTTGCAAGATTGCATTAAATAAGGAGGACTTGCCAACATTGGGTTGACCTAAAAAAGCCACCTTATAACCATCATGCATTTTACGCGTTGCATTATAACTTGTGGATAAACTCTGTAAGCTGCCAATCACATTATCCAGTTTTTTTAAAATATGGTCTTTGTCTTCTATGGGTAAATTTTCATCTGGAAAATCAATGTCTGCTTCACACTCGGCTAAAACTTCCAAAGCCAATATGTACAGTTGTTCAATTTGTTGGGCCAAGCCCCCTTGCAAACGCAACTGAGCATAACGGGACGCTTCAACAGAAGAAGCATGAATAAATTCTGCAACTGCTTCTGCTTGCGTTAGGTTCATTTTGTCATTGAGAAAAGCACGTTGCGTAAACTCCCCTGGCTCAGCCAAACGGGCGGAGCTATTTTGACAAATCAAATCAACCATATGATTGAGGGTAACTGGATTACCATGCACCGTCAACTCAACGGTATCTTCTCCAGTATAGGAATATGGAGATTCAAAAAAAACAAAATACCCATCATCGACAACACTTTGATTGGTATCAACAAAGTGCCCGTAGTACATTTGATGACTGCGTACATCTTTAATTTTATCTCTAAATTTAAAGAATTTTTTTGCGGTAGACAAAGCATCTTCACCAGATAAACGAATAACTCCCAAACCCCCGCGCGCTGGCCCAGTAGCAGGGGCAACAATACATTGACGATGCTTTATCTTTGTTGACATACAAGCCTTATAAACAATGTTGCCCATCTACAATTTAGATAGGCTTATTGTTTAACCTTACTCTTTATCTTGGCGGGTGACCAATTTTGCTTTTGGTTTGTTTTCTTTGTTGGCTTGTGTTTCTGGTGTATTGCCTTCTAAATGGGCTTCCAACTCATGCTCTGGCAAGTCTGCAAGCTCATCAATATTATCTGGAAAAACATCCATGTTTGGCGCATGTGGCACATCATAAGAATCGTGCATGCGGCTTGGTCCACTGGCTAAGCGCGGAGAGTTTTTATCTCCTTTGTAATTACCGTTGCCATTACTTCTACGATTATTGTTTCTATCATTGGAACGACCGTTGCCATTTTTTCTTACATTCTTAGGAACAATCATGACCTTACGTCCTAAACCTTCACCTACACTTTTGGTGTTGATATGACGGTTATTGGCCAAGGCCATGTGCACCACACGTCTATCCATAGCACTCATAGGTTCAAGACTAACTGAACGTTTTTCACGGCTGGCTTTGGCTGCCATTTTGTAAGCCAAAGACCGTAAACTTTCTTGGCGACGCTCTCTATAACCTTCTGCATCTAAAACCAAACGTTTATCAGAACTTCTATCCAAGCCAATACCTTTGGCAACAACGTGTTGCAAGGCCTCTAAAGTTTGACCACGTTTACCAATAACCAAGCCTGTACCTTCACCTAAAATATCCAAATAAATTTTATTTTCTGTTTCCTTAAGGTCAACCTCAACATTGTCATCAATGTAAGATAATATTTTTTCTAAAATGGCTTTAGCATTTTTACCCATATCGGTTGGATCAACATAAACCTCTTCCACAGCTTCATCTTGATAATCATCGCCATCATGCTCTGTATTTTTTTCATGTGTTTTGTTGTTTGCATTTTTGCGCGGCTTGGCTTTATGGCTATGGTTTTGTTCTTCATCGCTTTTTCTTGCCCGCAACTTGGTTTGCTTATCGTTTAAAAATTCAAAATCTAAATAAGCCTTAGTGGTATTTAAAGCTACACAAGCTCTTTCCAAAGCATCTTCTCTATTTTTACCTTCAATCTCTAACCACTCGTGGTCTAAATCCTGTTCAATTGCCTGATTCATTTGTCCTCCTTGTTAAGGGGGGATCTTCCCCCTCCCGCTTCACTCTTTTTTTAAGAGAGTCCTAAGACCCTCTTAAAAACAAAAACCGCGGTTTTTGTTTTTTCACTCCCGTGCGCTCAGTCACATACAGTGACTTCGCGAAACTTACTTCTTATCTCAAATGAGATTATTCTTTATGATAAGTGAAGGCCTTGAGGGCTCTTGCCCGATCAGCCGAACGTTCATAAAATAATCTCTTTCTTTTTCTCTCCTTTTAAAAACTTAGGCTGTCACAGCCTTTGTTCCTTTTTGAATCCAGTACTGTTGGCCTACGCCCCACAAGGTACTGACCAAAATGTATAAATTTAAACCTGCCGGTAAAAAGATCATGAACACTGTAAATATCAGTGGAATAAATTTCATTATTTGTTGTTGAGCAGGATCAACCCCAGCTGTTGGGGTAAGTTTTTGTTGAAAAAACATGGAGATACCCAAAAGCACAGGAAGAATAAATAAGGGATCATGCGCCGATAAATCGTTTATCCAACCAAAAAATGGCGCGTGTCTTAGTTCAATAGAGTTATACAATACTCGGTATAAAGCAAAAAACACCGGCATTTGTAAAATAAGCAAAAAACAACCCGATGCTGGGTTAATTTTATGCTCACGCATGTAGCCCATCAATTCTCTAGAATAAGCTTCTCTGTCATCTTTGTACTGTTCTTTCAGTGCATCCATTTGTGGTTTATGCAAAGACATTTTTTTCATGCTCTTGGCTTGCACTTGCGTTAACGGAAACATCAACAAACGCACAAGTACGGTGAGTAAAATAATGGCCACCCCATAGTTGGGTACAAAATCATGTAAAAATTTTAAAAACCTTAAAATGGGTCTAGCAATAGGCCCCAACCAAGACCCCAAGTCAATGGCTTGTTCAAGTCCAGGCTTGGTTTGCTCCAAGACATGAATATCTTTTGGTCCAGCATAAATATCTATCGCATAACTTTTTTGCTGGCCCGCTGCCAAACTCCAACTTGGGTATTGGGCAGAAATCACACCTTCATTTTCACCAATAGCTTTTTCAACTTTAAGGCTTTCCCAACGTCCTTCTTTAGGTAAAGCTGAAAACAAAAAGTATTGTTGATCAAAACCAAACCACTCAATGCCTCCTGTTGGAATTTTGGTGGGTTTTTCATCCGTCCCAAACTTACTCACTGGCCAACGTGAAACATCATCACCAATGTCCGCCAAACCGCTAAGCTGGTTCAGTTGTGGTGCAAAAAAGAAACTGCGTTTTTTTTCTGTCTGCACAGCTTCTTGCGCTGCCAATTCTATGATGGGTTTAATGGTATAGGGTTTAGATCCTGTGTTATTAATTTTTATTGCATGTCCAATCAAATGACTCTCTTCTTGCCAAGAAAAAGTTTTGCTCAAAGACAGGTCTGCAGCCAACTGCTGATTAAACTCAACTGTTTTTTCACTTTCATTGTAAACCATCTTAAAAGGCATGTTGCCTGTGTCAATAATTTGGCCATTGATGTCAAACAACCAAGACAGTGGTAAAGCATGATGTTTGGTTGCAGCCAAAAGTACAACTCCCTCTTCACCCCCTTTAACTTTCATATGTTCTTTTGAAACAACTTTAAACAAACCGCCGCCTTGATTGCTAAAACTTAGAGCAAAACTATTGGTTTCAACTGTTTTTTGTTCGGGTTTGATTGATTGTTGCGCTGTAGGTTTTGTGGCAATGTTAACAAGGCTTTTATCTTGTTCAGGCATTTGCTTGGCAGTATCAACTTTATTGGTGACTTCCTGCTTTTGACGCAAGCTTGTATTTTTATCTTCAACTGATGTATCTTGCTGACTAGAAACGTTTTCTTTGATAGCGCTTGCCGGTTTAGGCGCAAGATAATTGTACCAGACAAACAAAAAACCAAAGGTCATGGCCATGGCCAGGAAAAAACGGCCTTCTGGTTTACTTTCTTGGTTTTGCATATTGATATCCTTCTCTCTTTTACCTTTTACGTTCAATCCAAAATTAATCTATTCTAAAACATGGTCTTTGCCGCTGTACCAAGGGTTGCAACGAACGATACGCTTTAAAGCTAAAAAAGTGCCGTAGCTTAAACCTTTTTTTTCAATAGCCTCAACACAATAAACAGAACACGTTGGGTGAAAACGGCATCGTGTCCCTAAAAAAGGTGATAAAAAAAGCTTGTAAAGTTTCAACAAAACTTTAAGTACTCCAACCATGCCAGCCTGTATCATCGCTTTAATTATCCTTATCTGCAGAATGCTGGACAAACAGCTGTTTAACTTGCTGGACAACCGTTGTTTTGCTTTGCTGTTTAATGCTTGGTTTTAAAATGACCACATAGTCCCCAGCTTGTAGATTACCGTGCCTAAATACTTCTCTGATTTGTCTTTTCCATTGGTTTCTTAAAACTGCATTGCCCGTTTTTCTACTGGCCACCACAGCCAAACGTGCAAAGCCACAAGAGTTTTCAGATTTAGATAAAAACAAATGCTGCTGATAAAAACGTTTTCCTACAGCTTTGGACAGGGCAAAATCTTTTTTATCTGCTATCCGCTGCTTTTTTGGAAAATCATGCTTTTGGGCAAACATGACGCTAGATCATCCAATTACTTGCTAGCGATACTGACAACTAATCTTTTTCTACCTTTACGACGACGTGCATTTAAAATAGCGCGGCCGGCTTTGGTGCTCATGCGTTCACGGAAACCATGTTTTCTTTTACGTTTTAAGTTACTGGGCTGATAGGTTCTTTTAGACATACTACAACTCTTCCTTGTTTATTAAACTCTTTAAATCCCTAAAATTAATCTGTTTTTTCTTCAGTTTTTTCAAAACTGCAAAATCAAATACGAAACAGGCCCATTAAAAACCATATTACACAACAATTGTCAATCCTTATATCAACTTAATTTATACCTTTAGAAGCATGGAGCAGAACCCTGAAGGTTCCTCAGTAGCATTTTTTATAATGTTGTGTGTGAATGCTGAGCTGTTATTTTAACAAAAGTTAAAAACTTTTTAATTTTTGAGCATCTTTTTCACATTCAAAAACTATGACTTGTTAAAGTAGAGTTATGAAACATGCATATTACTTCATTTTGGGGGCCTGCTTGATTACAGCATCATGTGGATCAAACACCGGCATAGGTATTAAAATTAACAATAATGAAATGGATAGCCAGCAAACACTTACTTTCTTTAATGACAATAAAACCATTCACTTGGATATTAAAAGATGTTTGGAAGCCAGCGCCACAGGAAATAATGCAAGCTGTGATGTCGGAACACCTGCATCAAATCCATATTATGGAGAAATTGACTTTGAAATAACTCAACATCCTGACCACACAAGTCTTCCAAGCTTTATGAGCTTGGCCAACAGTCTTCAAAAAGGGTATTACCAGATAAACCTTGCTTTTGGCCCCGGATGCGGTGGTGGTGGCGTCACGGCTGCCGAAGGTGTTATTTATGTTGATGATAACGGAGAAGGCTTCATCAACCTTACTCTAAGTAAACCTTATTGCTAGAACTTCAATTTAACTGTTTCCATCAGTCATTTTATAGAAAGAACGTAAGATATGAAAAAAAGAATATTGTTATCGATTTTAGCTTTGAGTACTGCTTTTATGCACGCTTGTGGCAACAGTAATCAAGCACTAAACCTAGAAAACGTTGCCTGGATAGAATATCATTTAGACAAACTTAATCAACAAGCACTCGCTGCCGCAGACATAGACTTGGATTTGAATAATAAAGTTATAGCTGGCAAGGTTTCAAAAATAAACAGTTCAAATGAGCATTGTTTCATATTTAATTTTATGAACAACAATGAATTACAAATTCTTAAAAAAACCCTAAGTTCTTTGAGATATTCACTTGAGCCAGATACAAGCACCAGCTGCCTTACGATATATACGGGCATTGAGTATATTAATGTTAGAGATAACGATAAAATTTATTTCTACCATGACTGCCCCATCAATAAAAATGTGGCAAGACATGATACCGAGCACGATTTTAAAGAATTTATACGCAACAAACTTTTGCAGTTAAGAAATGACCAGCCCGAATGCAACAATTAAACTGTACATTGTAGCTCAGCAGAAGCTTGTGCATATACAACATGAAACTTTTATAACCTTTTTAACACTGTATTTTGATTCATAGAGATATTTTAACCGATTGATCATGTGTGGCATTGTTAAACATAGATTGTATACCTATGGTTCAAAGCCAAGTGGCCAAATCATTAACGTATCCTTAAAAATTTTACCGTATTTGCTTACTGTAAACTTTTGGTCCAAATGCTTTATAAACAAAGAAAAAAACCAAACTATTAAGTTGGTTTTTTTCATAATCTTTTAGCTCACTTAGTATTATAGGGTACTTTTTATTAATACCAAGTTTGACCAGAAGAATCTTTACACACAATATTAGGCAATATCATTGAATTATAAACATTTAAAGGGTTAAGTTTTTCATCTTGAGAAAATAGTTTTGTGACCAAATCCTCATTGTATTGAATGTAACCTAAAGATGATTCAATGTGTTCGTTGATTAAGTCTGAACTAGACTCTGTCTCATCAGCAATCATGGCTCGCAGGACTTTTAATTGTCTTAGCTCCTCAGTAGTTTGGTTATAAAGTGCGCCTTTATGCCTGTTAAACAGTTTGTCTACAAAAGCCCCCGCAAGCGCTCCACCTGCAGAAACAGCAACATACTGTCCAACATCAATGCGCGATCTATACTGGTCTTGATAGGCTAAGTTGGAAACCGCTGCAATGGTTTCACCAAGAATTAAAAATTTATGTTTAGCAAAAAACATCCCTACTTTTCTTCTATTTTTAATTTTACCGTTACAGGCAACAATGTTTTCAACTTGTTCTGTAATTTGCTTCCTTATGTAGTTTTCATCTACATAATCATTATTTTATGCATAAGACGCACTCAATGAATTTAAAGTAAAAGCAAGTATATAAAATTTAATGTAATTTTTCATAGTGACACAGTATGTAATAAAATATATGCGTTGTGTCAATAACTATTTTAAACCTTTTTCAATCGCCGCCAAGGTATGCGCCATGTCGTCTTGTTTGTTGCACAAGTCTTCTATTTTTTTTACTGCGTGCATAATGGTGGTGTGGTCTTTGCCACCAAATTTTTGCCCAATCTCCGGAAAGGAGTGTCTGGTATGTTTGCGGCACAAATACATGGCCATTTGCCTGGGTAGGGCAATGTTTTTCTTGCGGCTGCTGGATTTTAAGTCAGCCACACCAAGCATAAAAAAGTTGGCCACTTTGTCCATAATGCTTTCAAGGGTGATAACGCTGGCACTGACATGATCTGAAAATACTTTTTGCGCAAAGGCTTTATCAATATTTAAGTTAGATAAAGTGGCTTGCGCGCTGAGTCTGGTCAAAGCGCCTTCTAAAGCCCGTATGTTGTTTTGAAACTTTTCTGCCAAGTAAACCAAAACCTCTTGATCCACGTCCAAGTGCAAGTCACTGATCTTTTTTTCCAAAATAGCAACCCTGGTCTCCAAATCCGGCGCTTGAATATCACACATCAAACCCCACTCAAAGCGCGAGCGCAACCTTTCATCTATGTCTGGAATATTCTTAGGCAACTCATCCGAAGTCACTACAATTTGAATATTTTGCTGGTGTAAGACATTAAAGGTATGAAAAAACTCTTCTTGTGTACGTTCTTTTTTGGACAAAAATTGAATATCATCCAACAACAGTAAATCGCAGTTTTTACGATAACGGTTTCTAAAGTTCTCAGTCTTTTGATAACGAATGGCATTGATCATGCTATTGGTAAACTGTTCACAGGTTTCGTAAATAATTTTAGCACCCGGATTGTTTTGCTTGATTTGATGACCAATAGCACACAAAAGGTGGGTTTTTCCTAAACCTACGCCGCCGTATAAAAATAACGGGTTGTATTGCTGACCCGGCTGACTGGCCACTGACTGGGCTGCAGCATGGGCAAACTGGTTGCCCGTACCCACAACAAACTGATCAAAAGTATATTGTGGGTATAAAGAATAGTTGGGGTTGGTCTTTTCTTCTTGCTGTTTACTTTGGCTTAATTTTTGCCTGGTTTTTTCCTGAGATATTTTTTGTAATTGATTCTGACTATAAACAGGTGTGTTGCTTGAAACTACAAAAGAAACATCCATATTCAAATCTTGACTGAATTCACGCAAAGTTTTTTTAATCATACTAGAATACGTACTTTGTAAACGATCACGATAATACGTGTTGGGCACCTCAACAAAAATTTGCCCATCTTGGGTATTTTTATAACTTAACGGTTTAATCCATGTATTAAAAGCATGCGCAGGCAAACGCTCTTGCAAATGATGAATTGTTTTTTGCCAAGTCTTCTCCATAGGAACTTTTTACTAAGCCAGAAAACAAGCAAAGCCGTCAAGCTTATCGGAGAATAAAAATTTACTTTTTTTTACCTGTGGATAAGTCCTTGGTTTTTCAATGGTTTTAAGTTTTATTATTTTCTAATTTAAGTCTTTGCTTTTGTTATTGTTTTTGACGCATTTTATAATTTTTCATTTTTTCAATATCTTACAGAAGAATGACCCTAAAATTAAATATCTATAAGCACTTTAGCTTAATAATTTATTTTTTAGCTTATATTTAACATTTTTTAAATTTAATATTTTATAAAATAGTTCTATGTTTATCCCCAGGCTAAATAAAAAAAAACGTTTCTAAAAAATCAACAATATCAAAGCCATGCAGTAAAAAACACTTTATCTTGTGGATAGTTTTTGTGGATAAGCTGTTAAGAGCTTATGGATAAACCATGGATAAGTTAAACCTAAAATTACTTATCCCTTAAGCAATCACAAAAAACACATCTTTATCCACATTTAAAATAAACAAAAAAAGCTTAAATTATAAAAACTTATTCCATTAAAAGTACTTATCCACAACGCTTACTATGATGATTAACTTTATATATATAATATATATATTCTTTTAACATCTGAAATTAAACCTTAGAGGAGTAAATACAATTTAAATAAATTTCTTCTCTGCAAATGAAAATAAAACTACAAAAAGCAAAACAAATCGTATAAGCATAGTTAGATTAAACCGTTAATTTTTATATAACTTTAAGGATAAAGCCCATGAAATGGACCTGTGAACAACAAAATCTAATGAAAGTATTGCAATCGGTGGTCAGTGTAACTGAAAAAAAAACCACCATGCCTATTTTATCTAACATCATGTTGGATGTGAAAGACAATACCTTGACCGTTTACGGTACAGACTTAGAAATATCTGTAGAAAGTTCCTGCAGTGTCAATACAGAACTTGCAGGTAAATTATGCACATCCGCTCATACTTTAATTGATATTGTTAAACAATTACCCAACAACACCGTTGTTTTAGAAAAAGATGACAATGGTTGGTTAAATATCACCAGTGGTAAAGCTCATTTCAGAGTAGCCAGTATTGATGCTGGTGAATTCCCACAAATGCCACGCAAAACAGATTTTACTTTTTACAAAGTCAATAAAGATACCTTACTTAAAGGCATTGAATACACTTCTTATGCCATGAGCACAGATGAAGTACGTGCTAACCTTAACGGCATTCTATTAGAAATTGGCCCAGATAAAAATTTAAACATGGTGGCCACCGATGGTCATCGCTTGTCTTTGTACAAAAGTCCTCTAAGCAGTGAAGAGACCATGCAAATGGAAAAGAAAATTATTCTGCCGCGCAAAGGTATTATGGAATTAAAGAAAATTTTAATCGAAGGTGAAGAAAATAATATCAATGTTTCAGTATCTCCTGCCACCTGTGTATTTAGCAATGATAGCAACACTATTTTTATGAAATTGGTGGTGGGTGATTTTCCTGAGTACAACAAAGTCATTCCACAAGGGGATCGCAAAACAGTGATGGTGCAAAAAAACGATTTAAAAGAATCTTTAAAACGTGTATCCCTTTTATCTGAAGGCAAATCCAAATGCGTTAAAATGCAATTTAAGCCCAATGGCTTACATTTATCGGCTAACTCTCCAGAACTGGGAGAAGCAGAAGAAGATATTTTGGCAGAATTTAATGGGGATGAAATGACCATTGGTTTTAATGCCCGCTATTTGTTGGATGCACTATCTGTTGTGCAAACTGACAAAGTCAAATTAGAGCTAGATCACAACCAAAGCCCCGGCGTGGTAAAACTTCCTGACACAGACAACTACGTCAGCGTCATCATGCCAATGCGGATTTGATGAAAAAATATCCACCTACAAGAAAATCTAATTAACTAGGCGTTTATTAGATTCTACCTGAAGATGAAAGACCTTATGTTATCAACAACTTTAAATTATCAAATAAAACATTGGAAGAAAAACAGCGTATATTAGAAAATGCGCTTGAAGTTGAAATTTTAAATTAAAAGAAAAAGAATTTCGTACCACGAGTTTGGGCCGTTTTACGGCCCACTGTCTAAGTGGCTAGAAATCTTTTTCTTTTTTAATTACAGTTTCTACAGAGATCTAATTTTAAAAATAGTATAAAAAATAGTTATACCTCTATAAACGTTTTTGTTTTGTTGATTTTGACCACTTGCGCTAAAGATTCTTTATGTCTAGGGTAATGAGATCTTTTTTATATATTTTTGTATGTTTATTGTCTGTGCAAAATACTTGGGCGCAGGAAACTTCTTCAAGTAAGCCTGAGTTTATGCAATGGACTGAGAATGTTCAGATTGATCCACAGCTTTGGGAAGAAGCCTTAGCCAGTGTGAGAGAACGCTTAAGCACGAAACGCTCGGGTAGTGCAGGACAAACTAACAATGACATTTATGACCTGGCTTGGGTGGATTTGATCCAAACGGAAAATTTAGATTTTCAAATCTATGCGGTGTGGATTGATTTAAGCATTGGCGCAAAATTTAAAGATGAAAACCGCGGCTTAACCAAAGTCTTAGAGCGTCTGCAATCAGAAACATCCATTGAACAAACAGAAAAATTTTTAGAAGAATATTGTTACACTTTATCAGATATGGAACAAAATTGTGGTGTCAACGCGCAGTTTATTGGCGGTATTGTTAATATTGAAACTTTTTTTGGTAGTTATGATGGCGTGGTTAAATTTCCTACTTTAGCTACCTTGGTCAGCTGGGTTGCCATGCAAGATGAAAGGTTTAGAGATCATGTCTTGCAACAATACTATACAGCCATAGATCTAGCGCATAATTTTACTGACAATCAAACCGATAAAGTTTTTATCAGCGGTTCTAGATTTGTGAATAAAAATACCTGGATCAGTAGAGCCAATAATAGAGCTAACAAATCTTTAGTGCAGTTGCGTGATTTTTTGAATCTAGCGCACAGCATGCAGTGGCAAGAGCAAGTTGTATTAGATACACATGGCTCATGGGTGGGGGCCTTTACACCCGCCCAGTTTATGCCCACAACTTTGCGCAGTATACTCAAAGCGGAAGAAAATATAGACCCCAACAGTTTAACGGACATCATTCCTATGATGGGACGTTATCTGGCTCTTAGATGGGGAGAGTCAAGGTCACAAATTGATAGAGCTATACGCTCTTACAATAGCCCAGTGTGGTATAGAGAACATGTGTTTAATGTTGCTGATCAAACCATAAAACGCTGGCAAGAACTTATAGAAGAAAATAATAAAAATTAAATATTAATAAAGGTTAAATAAAGTAGTGATGTTTAAGAATAATAAAAATTTTTTTGTTGTATTGTTTTTTAATATTGTATGTTTTGTACAATTGACCCAAGCAGGCAATTTAGAACTTAATGATTGGCTAAACCAATATGCTCACAGTAATTTTTTTATGGCAGAAAGAAAAGTAATACCCATAGAAAAAAATTATTTATTATTACCAGACAATCATCTTAAAAGTTTTTTCAACTCAGAAGATCAAGAAATTAAGTTACCCTTTTTTGCAAAAGATTTTATTAACAATTTAAATTGGTTAACAAAAAAACAATTTTTTAGTCACTTCAATGTATTTACAGACGGAAATCAATTTTTTATCAATACCAGCAGTATAGACTGTGATCATATTATGGATGAACGTTCACAAAATTATCAACAGACTATTTTAAATGCAATCACACAACTTAGTGCAGGTGAATTACTTATTGTTGAAACAGGAAAATCTCACGCTCTCGATGTTTTTTTAGCCTTAGGAGCAAAAACACTGGAAAGTACGGGTGTTTTTTTTCAAGTGGACGATGATAGCAATATTCAAAGTGATTTGAGACAAGAAAAAGTAGACTTTTATGAATGGGTATTGAATGAAGTAACCACTATACCTGAAAAAACAGTTTTCAGTTTGAGAAAAGACCTTTTTAAAGAAGAGGAAGTACATTTTGGCCAAAATCATGATGAAAAAAACATCACTCAAGGGTTAACAATTATGTTAATTGAAAAATACCGACGTATGTATTGTAACAAAATTGAAAAAAAGATTGATGCTAGTCATGTTGATTTAGGTTTGTACACCCCCCAATCAGCAAAAGTTAAAAACGCGATTATTTTTTCTGATACACATAGTTTAGAACAACCCTTAGCAATGAAAAAATTACCTTCAGCGCAACAGTTAAAAGACACTGGCATTCATACAGTCAAAGTGATGATTGAAAGATTTTCTATGGAAGACAATGAAGCTAGTGTATTTAATGATCAATTCTACAGCATAGAAGAAAGAGCACTTACTCACATTGTTCAACAACATATAAAAAAGATAAAAAAAGATTATCCAAGATTGCATCATGCTTATCAAAAGCACAGTCAACAAAACATGAGTTTTTTAGAACGCATAGATGAAAGGTTTACTTTAATTAAAAAACTGGTTGAGTATGAACAATCGCCCAATATTGCCGTAAAGTATATCAATGGCCTAGATCAGTAAGTTTTTTTATTTATCAATAGACAAAGATACGGTAAACATAAAGCATGCAGCGTTTATTTACACCGTGGCGTTTGGATTTTATCAAGAACAATCCGCATAAACAAAAAAACCACACTTGCATTTTTTGTGGCATCATTGAAGATGATGCCAATAACGATGCACAAAATTTGGTTTTGTATCGCGGTGAACACAGTTTGATTATTCTGAATAAATTTCCATACAGCTGCGGGCACATCATGGTCATTCCCTATCAGCATGGTGATGACTACTTGGATTTATCCCAAGCCTGTCATCAGGAAATGCAAAACTTTATGGGACAAAGTCTAAAAGCATTACAAAACAAAAGCAGCATGGATGGCTGCAACATAGGTATGAATATAGGTAAAGCCGGTGGCGCCGGTATTCCGCAACATCTGCATTATCATTTGGTCCCACGCTGGGTGGGCGATAGCAACTTTATGCCCATCATTGGTGAAACCCGCGTGTTACCAGAAACCTTAGAACAGACCTACCAAAAATTAAAGCCTGAGTTTTAAAAAGCAGCGTTGAATGTACTGATAAGGTAAATCTTTTAAGTGAGTGATATTAGCACAAGAAAATTTCTTTAAACGATCGTCTCCGCAGCGTAGCAAGGACTAGCGAGAGTAAGAAATTTTCTTGAGGTATAAGCTTTACACATTTGCTATAATTAATTTTGAAGGACTATTTTTTATTGTGCCAAGATCTTGAGGGCTAAAGCCCAATCAGCCAAGCACATATAAAAATAAGCGTGTCATCAGCGTTATGGATTATAAGGTGTTAAGAAACCTCAGATAAATATTCAGAATGAAATAAACCCATGGGATGCGTGCCTAAAGCGCCTTCAGGAATAGCCTGGCCAATTTTCTTAAAATGCTCAAGCCAATACGGATGAAACATTTGTGTTTGTTTATCCTTAAAGGTCATGGGCTGCAGATCAAAGTATTGCGGAAATAAAAACTGGATAAAGCTGCTGCAGTAAAAGGCGTCTGTTGCTCCACAAAAAGCCAAGTCATACGGTTTTCCCAATTGTGCCAAAGCTTTGTTGATCACCCTATTTTTTTCATCTTGGCTTAAGGTTTTAATCCGCATCACGTGTATGTTTTGTCCTGAACTTAACAGATCCATTAAACTAATGCGCTCAACACCTCCAGGGTCAACGGCATGGATTAATTCACAGTCAGAAATAAATAAGGCAACATGATTAAAATTTACTTTTTCAAAAGTTTTGCGTGAGGCAAGAATAGCATCCCCAGTCGGACTCAGCCGTTTTTGAAAAAGCAAATCTGCAGCTTGAAAAAAACAATCCATTGGACTTTTATATATTACTAAAAGGTACAGGGTACCTTTTGGAACCGTTTATTTAAAACGTTTTACCCAGGCCCAAGCGGGAGAGAGTACTGCCAAAATGGCCAAGGTTTTTACGCATAAACCAGGAATAAAAGGATACAAGCCCCAGGTCAGCAGAGGCTGATCAAAACCAAAGTACAAACCTAAACCCACTAAGCCAAAGGCAAAAATAATGGCGTGACCCAAGGTGATGGCCAAAGCCAATTTGATGGGGTGTTTATCATAACCCTGTTCGGCAAATAAACCACTGACCAAAGCTGCGGCCAAGAAGCCAAACAAATACCCACCTGAGGGTGAAAATAAATGGATGTAACCTGCTGCCCCACCAGCAAAAACCGGTAAGCCTAAGGCACCTTCAGCCAAATAGGTTAAAGTACTTAAAAAAGCCAAACGGCTGCCAAAACATAAAGAAATTAAAATCACGGCAAAGGTTTGTCCGGTAATGGGCACTGGATAAAAAGGAATTTCTACATAGGCACTGGCTGCCATCAAGACTGAACCCAAGACAATCAAGGTGATCTGACGCAACAAACTTTGCGTCTGATTGAAAGTATCAGGGTGCCAAAGAACATCAATAAGTGTGGTAGATTTGTGCAGGGTAAAACGCTTGTGCATAAGGGCTCCTTTTTTTTAAAAAATAGGTCATCAATTCCTAAGTATTGTTTAAAACAGACTTTATAAGGCCTTGTCAAAAAAATAATAGTCCTAGAAAAACCTATAAAACCAGTTAGATAGCATTAAAAATTAGGCAAAATATGTTTTTGACAAAAATGCCATATTTGCATAAGTTTGGGGTAACTTTATCAAGGGGAATGATTATGAAGTATAAAAAGTTTAAGTTAAGTTTTTTAAGCATGTTTTTGGCTACAACCTGTGTTTGGGCGCAAACATTCAATCCAAGATCGGTCGTAGAGATAGATGTGGAAGATGTGGATGTTAATTTTTGGAGCATGCTGCAAGATGGTCTAGTTTATATGAAGCAGGATAATAACAGTTTAATACGCATGAATGCGCACGCTAAACGGACCATTTCAGAACAAGTGGTTATGCTAAAAGAAGGCTATCGTATTGATGAAGTAGCGTATACTCGAAGCAGTAGAATATTTCTCATTGAATATTTGGGGAGTATGAGCAATGAACAATTGAACGGTGATCTAGATAATTTTTTATCTACTGATATTATTTCTGATCCAGAGCGATGTCCTAGACCGTATACCCGTATGTTTGTTCTACCCAGTGAATTAATAACATCGGGTGAAGTTAGCAAGAGTTTCCCTTCCATGTTGGTATTTGATCCAATTTCGTTTAAGCACGGTAGCCGCTATGGTTTAATTTTTAACTATTCTGAGTTTAAAATGCCGTTGTATTCTTTGCTAAAGGGAGAAAATCAAAGCAATATCGTGTTTGTTGAATACTCCTGTAAGCAACACACCAGCTAAACTTTAAAAACTTATAAAAAATGATAGGGGTCAATGTCCATATGGATGTTGACCTTTTTATTTGTGGCTAAAGCCTGTTTAGCAGCATGATGCAGCTTTAATACAAAGTCATGCAAAATTGTTTTATCTTTGCCTTTAAGCAAAAACTGATAGCGATACACATCTTTAATTTTTTTTAGCGGTGAGGGTGCTGGACCCAAAAATGAAAGTTCAAGTTTTAAGTTTTTTTGCCAAGCTGTGGCCTGCTTAGCCAGCCATTGTGCTGTTTGTTGACACAAACGTTCATCTTTACTGCTAAAATTAAACAAAGCCATTTGTTCAAAAGGTGGATAAGCCAACTCTTGTCTGAATTGAATTTCTTGCGCATAAAAAGCAGCATAATCTTGCTGCATGGCATGTTTGATGGCGTAGTGATCAGGTTGCATGGTTTGGATTAAGGCTTTGCCTTTAAATTGACCACGACCACTGCGGCCAATGACTTGGGTTAACAAAGCAAAGGTCGTTTCAGCCGCTCTAAAATCTGGAAAATGTAAACTTTGATCAGCCAATAATACACCCACCAAAGTAACGTTTTCTATATCCAAGCCCTTGGTCACCATTTGTGTGCCCACCAAGATATCAATTTGACCATAGGCCAATTGTTGTAAAAGATCTTTATGCGCGTTTTTCTTTTTTAAGATGTCACGATCCATACGGGCAATATTAGCGTCCGGGAAATAGCGTTTTAATTCTTGCTCTACGGCTTCTGTTCCCAAACCCAAATGAATGACTTTGCCTTGCTGGCAGTGGCCGCAGCGGCTTTGTTTGGGTTTAGAAAAACCACAGTAATGACATTCGTAACTTTGACTGCTTTTATGATAGGTCAAGGCCACACTGCAATGCGGGCATTTTTGGCTTTCACCACAGCTGGTGCATAAAATAATAGGGGCAAAACCACGGCGGTTCAGGAAAACAACGGACTGCTGTCCTTTTTCTAAGGTTTCTTGTAAGGCATGTTTTAATTTTTCTGAAATTAAACCTTTTTCAGCAAAGCTTTTAAACTCCTGTTTGATGTTAACAATTTCTGTGTCTGCCAACTGACTGTGTTTATGCGCACGGTTTAATAAAGTTAAGCACTTTGATTGATCTAATGTACTGGTAAAATAACTTTCCATGCTGGGGGTGGCTGAACCTAAAAGCAAAACAGCGTGCTGTTTTTGTGTCCTTACTTGTGCCAAATGTTTACAGTGGTATTTTAAACCTTCATGTTGCTTGTAAGAACTGTCATGTTCTTCATCCAAGATGAGCAAACCTATGTTTTTTAAGGGTGAAAAAATAGCGCTGCGCGCACCAATCACAACCTTGGCCTCACCTTGCACTATTCTTTGCCATTGGGTTAAACGTTCACTGGCATTAAGCGCACTGTGCAAGACGGCCACTTGATCGGCAAAGCGGGCTCTGAATCTGCCAATAAACTGTGGGGTTAAGGCAATTTCAGGCACCAAAGCCAAAACGGTTTTTCCTTGGCTTAATGCAGTTTGAGCACAGTTTAAATAAACCTCAGTTTTACCGCTGCCTGTTGGACCATACAGTAAAAACTCTTGTGCTTGTTGACCAAGAATAGCCTTGTTAATTTGCTCAACGGCATGCTGTTGCTCAGGGTTAAGTGTATGTTGCGGCGCATGTAAAAAAACATCATGACTGTTAAGATCTTTTAAACTTTTTTCTTCAAGCAAAATACCTTTTTTTACCAGGTCCTTAGCGGTTTGCGTGAGTTTAAGATCAACGTGAGCCAAGTCACTTTTACTGATAATCACATTGTCATGCAAAAATAAATCAAGCAGCTTTTTTTGATTTTTTCCCAAACGACCAATAACACTTACATTTTTAGATAAAGAATAATAACTCTCGTAATGTTCAATGGCCGTGCTGTTTTGCAGTAAACTTTCAATACGTATCCAACCCTCTTGTGCCAGTTTATTTAAAAGGCTTTGACTTTTTGGGTGTTGCCGTAAAAAATGTTGATAATCTAAAGTGCTGCGGCCAAACAAGTTTTGCCAAACGGCATTGATCTTAGTATCTGTGTGCGCACTTTCTTGGGCAACAACCACAATTTTGCGCTTGCTTTGTTTCAATAAACCCGGCGGTAAAACTGTATTGAGGCTTTCACCCAAAGAGGCGCCATAATATTGGCTCAAATAATGAACCAGTTCAATTTGTTCTTCATTGAGTAAAGCGTGTTGATCCAGAATAGAATGAATGTTTTTATAACGTTTGCTGTTGTTTGGGTCTGGATCCATTTGTCTAACGGAAGAAAACACAAAGCCGGTTAAGGTTCGGTTTTGAAAAGGCACCAATACCCTTTGTCCCAACTGAGGAGAAAAACCTTCTGGAACTTTGTAGGTATAGGTTTGATCCAAGGGTAGCGTTAAGGCAATGTCAACAACAGGAGTCACCCAAAGGCTTATACCTTAAAACAGCCATGGGCGACCAGTGCTTTTTAAAGTAAACAAAAAAGCCCAGCCTATGTTTAGGCTGGGCTTTAAAATTGGATAAAGCAAATACACGGTATTCAGTGATTAATCTCTGCGCTGATACTGACAAGTTCCAGTCACTTGGTTAAATGAGTTTTTAACGGTGACGGTTAAGCTGTTGCCACTTTCATCTAAGTTATACACGGTGGTGTTATCTTCACTCATTTTACGGGTAAAAACAGTCAAGGTTGAACCATTTAAACTGGTTTTAATAATATATTTCCCCGTTTGAGTGACGCCGGTTAAAGATCCGGGGCCTTGATTAGGCAAAGTTGTTACAGACTTGGCATCCATTTCAATACTGCCCAAAAAATATTGACCACCAGAAATATCAATTCCTACAGCAGTGTTTTCACCATCGGTAGCGGTGGCCCAAAAGACATCACTGAACTGAAGCGGAAAAAACTTACGGGCATCACAGTTTTTGGGATAAAAGGTCCCGGTAAAAGCACTGAGTTGTTCAACATCAAACGCTTCGGTGGTCGGTTTAATCACCAAATTGGTCAACTCAAGATTGTTGCTTAGCCCTTGTTGCGCAAAGGTTAGGCTTGATAAACATAAACATAACACTAAAACTAATTTTTTCATTTCATCCCTTTCTATACAATAGATTTTGGCAAGACTATGCAATTATGCAGGCCAGGTCAAGACGTAAAAAAGCCGCAGTGTAAAACCCACAATGGCTTTAAGAGTTAGTTTTTGCTATTCATTCAAGCAAAATAAGAATTTGCCAATCCCTACTAAATATGGCAGTAAAAAAGATGTAAGGGGTTATTTTTAATGAAAAAAATAAAAAACAAATTTTTCCTGTTTATGGCAGCAGAAATGTTATTCATGTGGCATGGATCAGTCTTGGCTCAAGAGAATGATAATTGTTATGGGGACGCAGAAACCTATTTGAGTTGCATGGTTGAACAAGGAATGCTTGCTACAGATGTAGAAGAAAAAATTTTTAGTATTTTTAAAGTTCCTCACCATTTAAAAACAGAACAAGGCTCTTATTTTGTAGAAAGTAAAATTTTATCATTTTCAGTTTTAAATAAAACAAGCTTAATGGCGCAACCCATGTGGTTATCCGGGGATACGCGTAGAAACAAGCAATGTTTATCAGGCAGCGATGTGTTTATTTATTTTGCCTCTAATGAAGATTTGATGCATACCAAGGCATTTTATTTGTGGAATGAGTATAAAATGGTATTTCTTAGCCAACATTTAATGGAAATACCAAGCGAAGAAACGCTTGATCCGCCGCTTGCAGTGAAGTTATTGCATATACGGCATTGTTATCCTCAGCCATAAAAAGTTTTATAAGTTTGCGTGTATTGCTTCTAAGATAGCTCTAACTTTATCTTTGTAAACAGAGTTTTCTTCAAGCGCATACATGATGTTTGCTTCAATAAAACCATGCGCTTGACCGGTATCCAAGCGCTTGCCGGCAAAGCTATAACCATACAGGCCCTGCTCTTTGGCCAAAGTTAATAATGCATCGGTGAGTTGAATTTCTCCCAAAGCACCTTTGGGCTGGGTTTTGATGTAATTAAAAATATTTTTGTGCAGAATATAACGACCAATGACAGATTCTTGACTGGGGGCATCCTCGGCTTTGGGCTTTTCTACCAAATGCTCTACTTTGAAGGTTTGTGGTGCAACTTCTTGCCCAGAAACAATCCCATACTGATGCACTCTATCCATGGGTACATGCTCTAAGGCTAAAACAGAGGATTGATAGTTTTCAAAACAAGGCAACAGCTGTTTAAGACAAGGTGTAGTGTGTAAAACCAAATCATCAGGAAGCGCCACCACAAAATAATCCTCATTTATTTTTTCTTCTGCACATAAAATAGCATGTCCCAAACCTTTGGCTTCATGCTGAAACACATAATCAAACTTAACTTTATTTTGGTATGCCGTGACAGCATGTAAAAGATCTTGTTTATCTGGAGTTTGTAAAGCGGCTTCTAGCCGTTCATTTTTTTTAAAATGCTCCAAAATGGCCATTTTACTGGGATGCAAGACAAAAACAATGGTTTCAATGCCGCTTTCAACCAATTCATCCACCACATATTCAATGGCAGGTCTGTTGACAATGGGTAAAAGTTCTTTGGGTATTTGTTTGGTGGCCGGCAAAAAACGCGTGCCTAAACCCGCAGCAGGAATCACAGCAATTTTAATTTTGCTCATGCGCAAAGTTCTACAGTGAAATAGAGCAATGGTCAAAAGCCAGGTTTAAAATTGAAGGAAATTTACCAAGCCTAAGCGTGGATAAAGAGCCGTGAATCAACGGCTCTTGGAAAAATTGAAAGGTTAAAATTAACCAACCATTTTGGCTTTGCGTTCCATTTCTTCCATATCGGTTTTGCACTCAATGCATTGCGTGGTTTCTGGACGCGCTAAAAGACGGGCTTCAGAAATAAGGTCACCACAAAGATCGCAAACTCCATACGTGCCATCATCAATTTTAGCAATAACAGAGTTGATTTTCATGATCAATTTGCGTTCACGATCACGCACGCGCAATAAAAAATTTCTATCCATTTCAGCAGAAGCTTGATCGGTCATATCGGCATAATTCTCTTGTGATTCAGTTAGGTCGCCCATGGTTTCTACAGCTTCATTCACCAGCGTTTTCTTTTTTTCTAAAAGGATTTTACGAAATTCTTCTAACTTTTTTTTACTTAACTTTTTTGCCATTCTTCTTCTCCTTGGACACGTTAACAGCCGTCTATATATGTACTGCTAAGCTAATGCAAATAGACTAAAGTATATTGTGTTTTTTTGTTAACCAAGCCAGGGCAACATATTAGCATATTAAGGCTAAACTTGGAGAAAAAAATTGAAAAAAAATAGCATCCACGGTTACTATGCTGTTTAAGCCCTTGGAAGCAAGTGCGAGTTTAGCGAAGGGAGACAATGTGTTGCATGCAGGGTACTTTCTGTAGTAAAGGTGTCTAAGGATAAGTCTTTAAGATTAAAGCTAAAAAACGAGGTATGCAATGATAGAAGTTGGAAAAAAAGCCCCAAATTTTAAATTGCCCAATGAAAAGGGTGAAATGGTTTCTTTAAGCCAATTTAAAGGTAAAAAACTTTTATTGTACTTTTACCCCAAAGACAGCACGCCAGGCTGCACCAAAGAAGCACAAGGCTTTACCCAGTTGTACAAAGACTATAAAAAATTAGGCTATACCATTTTAGGTGTAAGCAAAGATTCACAAGCATCCCACCAGAAATTTATTGATAAATATGACCTTGGCTTTCATTTATTGGTGGATCAAGACAATGAGCTGGCCAAGGCTTTTGGTGCCTTTGGTGAAAAAAACATGTATGGCAAAAAAGTCATGGGTGTGATTCGCAGCACATTTTTAATTGATGAAAAAGGTAAAATAGAAAAAGCCATTAAAGTCAGCAAAGCGGCGGAGCACCCACAAAAACTGTTGGAAGAGATTGGTTAGTTTGTAGCAAAAAAACATTTAGTTTAAAGGAAGCACCAAACAATGAAGTTTAACCCCAAAGATACCAGCCAATGGATAGATAGAGAAACCTTTGCCCTGTATTGTGGCCAAGGTTCAGATAAACTGATGTCATTTTATGATAAAGCCAAAGAAAATGAAAATAGCATGACTATCAGTGCCAATTGGGGCGCTATTTTAGTGCTTCCGTTTTGGTTGGGGTTTAGACGACAATGGCCTATTTACTTTTCTTTGTTGGGCATTTTTTCAGCCTTGCCGTTTATTGAAGCTTATTTTTCTTTATCGTCAATTAGGACAACAGGCGCAACCCTTGTTTTAGGAATATTTTGCAATGGTTTTTTACTCAATCAAGCCAACAAGGACCATCTAAAGTTAAAAGCAAAAAACTTAAGTGTAGAGGAAATACAAAGCCAGTTGAAAAACAAAGCAGCAAAATCTTGGCCATTATCTCTATTGGCTGGTTTTGGAATGATGGTTATCATTATCCTCATGTATATGCTAGCAGAGACTATGTTTGGACCTATTCCAGATTAATGGTTTTAGGGAATCAATTAGAAGTCAGCAATATCAACATAAATATCAGGTTTGGTGGCTTCAAGATCATCATCAAAACTGTGAGTTGTTGTGTTTGTTGGTACAGACGGTTCAGGTTTGAGACTTTGTCTTCTACCAAAATTGCTGCGCATGCTTTGTGCTCCAGTGGGCAAGCAATGATAAACATTGGCCAATTTTTTCATTTCTGTCATGCTCTGTTGGCTGATTCCACTGAGTGAAATGAGTTCTTCGCTTTTGGTTTTACGAACCCAAGTAATTGAGGGTACGCCTATGCCAAAAAATCTACGGATGTCTTCAGCATGAATACTGGGTGTTCGCTTCATAGCCCTATAAAATTCTACTATGTTTTCAATGGCTTTTCTGTAACCTCTATACTCCAATTGAAATGTTGTTTGAATATCCTTATAGGCCTCTAAAATAATATTTTTAAGTTGATCTATGGCGTGTTGATCAGATTCACCCAAAATCAAAAACATGAGCGATCTAAAAAAGATCAGTTCTTCAGCATGTTTGGTCAACTGTGCTTCCTCTAATTTGGGAATCAGAGAAGAGATCATCATTTCTATGATTTCAAATACTTCAGTGGACTCTTCGCCTTTGGATAAAGCTTTCATGTATCGGGCAAGCGGATTGAGATGAAGGGCTAAGGCCGCCAATAAAGTTTCCTGCATGGCCAACATGGCAGGAGAGACAGGAGGGTCCATATTGGCAAAAGTTGAGTGGTAGGTGTCATGCGCCACCAACATCTCTTCATCAAATGTGGTGGGAGACAGTTCATCTGCTAAGGCTTGATCAATGTTATCCCAAAATGCATCCTCTAGCTTATCCAATTCTTTAAGCTGATGATTATGCTCCATGACCTGATAGGCATCTTTAGTTGGGAATTTGTCTTTAGACATGGGGCACACTCCTTAAAAAGGTTAGTTGGTTATGGGCAACCTGTTGAGTAGGGTGGAGTAAGAAGCCGTGTAATGAAACAGAATCTTATGCAAAAAGCAAAAAGTTGCAACAACCACTAAGGGCATTGTAAATTCACCAACTTATGTTTGTCAAATTATAATTTATTTATTTTATAATTTTTTAAACATCGTTATAAAGCCATAAACGGTCTGCAATGGTTTTAGATGAATATATTAGACGAAAAGAAAAGAATATGAAACTGGAGATGGATGAAGAGAAGATTGCCAACAATCGTTGTTGTGTTTATGAGCACTTTGTTAAGCATCCATTGTTATTTGCTTTGGAAACTGGTTTTTGCACCTAAGTTATCTCTGGTCTGGCAATGGAGTTTGAGCGTGTTGATCGGTTTTTTATTTTTAACTTTATTAAGTAGACTTAGCCTGTACCGGCGTATTCCCAAAGTATTGCATAGTGTGCATGCCTATCTGGCCTATTGTTGGCTGGGGATGATGTTTTATTTATTGTGCAGTTTCATTCTGATTGATCTTGTTTTTATTCTGCCGTCGTTTGCGGCAGACGATGCAAACATGAGTATCAACAATGCTTATACTAAAATGATTTTGGCAATTGGTTTAACCAGTGTGGTGAGTCTTTTTTCTTTTTGGCAGGCTAAGCGAGGGCCTAAAATAAAAACACAAAATATCACGCTGACAAAATTACCCAAAAATTTATCAGGTTTTAAAATTGTGCAAATTTCAGACTTGCATATTGGAGACATCATTCAAGAGGCGTATATAAAAAACACGGTTAATCTATGCAATGCCCAGAAGCCAGACCTCATTGTGATTACTGGAGATTTGGTTGATGCACCGCTTGAGCATGTGGCGCATTTAGCACAAGGACTAAAACAACTGTCAGCCAAGCATGGAGTTTATTTTGTTACCGGTAATCATGAATACTATGCGGGAGCGCAAGCTTGGATGGACTATTTACAAAGCTTAAACATACAAACGTTGCACAACACATCAGTGAAAATTACTGAGGGTGAAGATAGCTTTAACTTGATAGGTATAGATGATGAATCAGGGGCTAGTTTTTTACCAGGCCATGGCCCCAACCTTGAACTAGCCATGCAGCAGTGTCATCAAGACAAAGTTAATATTTTACTGGCGCATCAACCCAAGTCAATCAGAGCAGCAGAAAAGCATGCAGTAGATTTACAGTTATCAGGCCATACCCATAATGGACAAATTTGGCCCTTTCAGTTTTTGGTGGCTTTGGATCAACCGTATCTTAAAGGCTTGTATCAACATGGCCAAACCCAAATTTATGTTAATCCGGGTACAGGTTTTTGGGGGCCACCCATGCGTTTTTATGGGCGATCAGAAATAACCAGCATTCAACTTTTAGCCAAAAACATGCCTAAGTGAGTTCCAAGCTTTATTCAGCAGCATGTAAGCTATCTAAATTAAGTTTCACTGCCAGGCAATAAAATGATGCTGGGATAAGGTCACTCTCATCTTCAATAAATGTACAACTATCAGGTAACCTTTGTGAAGAACCACCATTCCAAATTGGCATGTCATTTTCAAAGGAGTTGCAGACACTGGAGTTTTGCCAAATTTGCAAATAAACTCCGGGTGCATAAGAAACATCAAAAGTTAGGACTGTTCTCAACCAAGCATTTACATCAGAGCGATATTCTGTTTTTTGCCGTCTGAGTATGGAGGATTGTTCATCAACGGTACTTTGAACAGCGGTCGACACCCTCTGATCAGAACTAAGGTTGGGAAGATTTTTTTTTCCTAAATAAAAGGTATCTCTTGTATGCGCTTCAACAGTAAATTTACCCACAGAAGATTTTTGGCCATGGTTAGCGGTTGTATAGGAGATAATGAACTCATCATCTATGTTTAAAGGACACTGACCTTGGGCATCGGTTTTAACAATTTTATATGTCCCCACTAAGTTATTAATAAATGTTTTACTGGGCAAGGGACCTTTGACAAATGCTGTGCTTGTTTGGGCAAAAGTTAACAAGCTAAAAAAACTGAGATTAAAAAAAATAAATCTACATAAGAACTGTTTCATAGACAAATGACATACTAAGTCATTATGGCAAAGTCAATGTCTAAATTTGTTGTTAATCATTCAATCAAGCAAGAAATGAAAACATAAACATTTTATTTGCTGTAAGTTTGTTTTAGTTTAAGCTTAGCGGATAATGCGGTAACAAATCCCAAGCAAAAACATAAAGGTAAAAAATGATTATTTATCAAGCAATCTTTTTAGCGTTAACAATACTGGTTACTTTAATAAGTATTGTACTGTTTGAAACAGAAGTTGGACCCCCTTTGGCCAGGTCAGTAAACAATCTTGCAGCTATTTTGATTGTTGGCAATTTTATAATTTTGCTTTTTGCTTTGTTTAGAGAAGTCAAACAAAAAAAACGCAAACCAAGCCAAGTCTTGTTTTTGGGTTTGATGACAGGACTCATATTCAGTACAATTCAAGCCATGCTAACCATAGGGTATGTCACTTTTTACAATGGTATGTTTTCTTTTGGCGATAAAAAACCTCTGATTGGAAAAATTATCAGAAAAGAAAGATCAATGATCAGTAGTAAAAACGGTGAAGGCTATCATTACACCATGAGTATCAGAACAGATGAAAGAACGGTAAAGATTAATGTTAATGCAAAACAATGGAATAACACGCAACTTTTTAAAGAGTACAACACAGGCATGCATCAAGGTGCCTTAGGTTTTTATTACAAAACAAACTTTTAAATGGATAAAATGCTTTAAAGCACGGTAGAATTTTTTTATGTCCAAACATCAAACAGAAATAAAACGCATCAATGGTTATTTAAAAGAAGTCACCACTTTTTTTGATGCCACGGGCAAACCCATATCATATGTGATCAATCCATTGATGGTAGAGCTTAAACCTAGGGATATCTTGCAAATTTTTGTGGGTTCATTGTTGGTGTCGTTTTCACTTTGTTTTACTGAGGAAGTTTGGAATTTAAGCATTCAGTTAAAAAGCGAAAAAGTTTTAAGTTTATTGTTGGTCTCGGTTTTTGTGATTACCGGGTTTATTTACTACAATTTTTATCGTTTTCGCTTAAAAGGTCATGTGATAGAGTTTTTTAAACGGATCTTTGCCACCTATATTATTTGTTTAAGTTCAGTAATATGCGTTTTATTTTTAATTGATAAGCTGCCTTTGGATCAGCCTCTGATTGCTCTAAAAAGAGTGATTATCATTGGCTTCCCCAGTTTATTTGGGGCAGTGATTTCTGATCAATTAAAATAAGCATTTGAAACATGTACTCTGTTTAGATCTAGTTTTTAATAAACTTATAAGAGCATGTTTTTCAAAAAAAGATCTTTGTTGATTGTTGTATTGTGCCAATGAAGGTTTACAGGATATTCTTAAATTCATGATCAGGCATGGCACCGGCACCCAAGCCGTAATTTTTGGTAATAACAGCTTGAGTGATGCGCATGCACATATTCCATAGCTTTAAAATACGGATCACTGTTTTTAATCATAAAACCAAGCTAATGCATGCTTAAAATTTAAACTATAAAACTACTCTAAATTATTTATATCTTTAGATTTTATCTCACCTACTAAGATTTTGGTGACTAAAAATACACTGACAATAATAATTTCTATGATGGTTAAAACATACAAAACTTTTAAAGCTTCATAATGACCAGAAACATATTGCATAAGAATAGTTGTATAAAGAAAGGCATGCAACAACCAAAGGACAGCAGCATAAATATTGGCAATAATAATAGAAGGCTCACGGCGGATAAACTCATAGGAGATTAACCCGACAGTACCAATAAAATAAAGCCAATACATAGAGAGTGAAAACCCCCAGCGATTCTTTAAAACATATTCGGTACAAAAACTACCAATTAAAAATAAAACGCCCCAAGACAAGAGCCATTGAATAAAACTTATTTTTTTCTGTGTAAATGGAATATTAATCTGTTTCATAGCTAAGGTTTTTAGCAACTTAAGATGAACAGAAACTGAACAATGTTTTATTTTTAGCTGAGCCTTCGTTTATTTATGGGACTGTAATTTATTAACGGGTAAAAAAATTTCAATGCCGACACAAAATTATTTACAGTGATCTTTGGCTCAAAGTAGAAGTTATATACAGTGTCATAAAAGAAGCCATTGAAGCTAACAATTTAAGTTGTTTTAGGCTTAAAGAAGTTCTATTATAATAGAACTCAGAGGTATAGGGTTTGGTTTTGATAAATGCCCTATATTTTTTACTCAGTTTTAAATGTGTTTGATATCTATCTCTAAGTTCATTGCATCTGCTCACAAAACCCTCCTTTTGATGGTCTATACTGATAGAATATATAAATTATAAATTTATTCTATAAACTTTAGTTAGGTCAGTAAGAGTATGTTTGTCAGCTAAGATAATGATCAAAAAAATCTATTCACGTTTGATTTGAAAGCGGCTGTAAAACCAGCTGATACCAATTAAACTTAAACCAAGGCCCAACAAAGATACTACTCGATATAAACCGCTTAAAGCAGAAGCATCATACAAAAAGACTTTGGCTACAACCAAACTGAGCATGGCATAACTGGCTTTGTACAAAGCCTGACTTTTTTTAACAGTACTCATGATCAATAAACCTATGGCAAACAACAACCAAACAGCAGAGTAAGTGTAAATTTCTGCCCCGCTGCTTTGATTTGCATTGAGCAAGTGTCCATGAAAAGCAAAGCGAACATTAAGACTGATGAAGATAAAGGCAAGAATAAACATCAAGACCTCGGTAAACTTTTTCCAAGGGTTTAAGTTTAAGGCTTTGAGTTCTTTACCAATAAAATAAGCCCAAACAATAGGCAGAGCAAAAGGTAACAATAAAGTATTAAAGATAAGGTAACCAGTAATGGTCGCATGCGTCCACAATGGATTATGAATCAAAGCATCAAAATAAAAAATTCTAAAACAGGCAATACCTGCAAGCAACAAGCCTGCCTTAGAAAAGCTCATGCGTTTATATGAACGACCCAAGTAAAAACACAAGAGACTACCTAAAGCAATAATATTATGCATGATACCCCGTTCAAAGAAAGAGGCTTTTTCAAACAAAACAGTGCTGTCAGTGTGAAACACATGCCGCATGCCATAGTAAGTCATCAAGGTTAAGAGGCCAATACTGATGTACTCTAAACAATGAACATCAGGACCATCTTCATTGTTTTGCCGGATGAAGTACGCTGCACATAAAAAGGCGGTGGCTGGTAAACCTAATTGCAACAACGGCCATTGCACCATAGGAATGTTGCTACTGAGTTTAAGTTGAGCATCGACCAAGGCAAAAGCTGCAATTTGTAAAAGCATTAAAATTTGTGGAAAAATAAGTACAATAAACACAGCGCTTAAACCTATGCCAACAGAGCGCAAGGCTTTGATGCTATGTTTTTGATAAAACCAAGCGCTGACAGCCAATTGAATGGAAACCGCAACTGAGGCAAAACTTTGTTCCAGTTCTATTAAAAAAGCCATACATAGAAAAGTTGAAAAACCAACAGCATACAAGGCGAGTAATTGAGCTTTAAAAGGATGTTTAAACTGATCCTGCTTGATGTATAAAAATACAAAGGCATGACTAAGTGCAAGCAACACAGAAACAAAACCCCAAAAAGATGGAATAAGCTGATCCGCCAAGCGTACATGCAGACTAAAATAAGCAATCAAGAAAAAGACAACATTACTGATGACATGCAATAAACCCCACAATAAAGTTTGTCGTTGCTGGTTTAAAAATAACACGGCGCTTAGACCAAACAATAAAGTAAAACCAATTAGGATGATAGCAAAGCTTGGTAAAGGAGGATTTGACCATAAAACCAAGAGCACAGCACTTAAGCTTAAACTGATCCAAGGTGCTTTACCATACAATGTTTCTTTGAGCCGTGCTAAAACAAGTGTAGCAGCACTGATCATGGCAAAAAACCCCCATTCAAAGCAAGTGTAATTGGATGTACTGATGATGGTAGCCATTAACAGTAAAGTTAAGCCAAGAGTTGTGTAATTAAGTACAGGAATCAAGGGCCAATACTCATTTTTTTTGTTCAGTGCTTCTTGATAAGCTGATTTAGAATGAAGTATTGTACTGATACATACAGCTATTAAAAATAAACTGACCCATGGCGCATCACTAGCGCTGAAATAGTTAAGAATCCAAAACAAAGTCCATAAAAAGGTTATGAGGCTGGTTGGTATGGCCAAGCCCCACCAATTTTTTTGTTTGATGACATACATGAGCCCTGAAAAAACAAAGAACAAATAGGCAAACAAAGCGGGAGCAGAAGGATTGTTAGACTCAATTAAGATTGGGGTTAAAAACCCGCCAACCAAACCTAAAATGGCAATAGGCATACCATGTCTTAACGATAAAAAGACCGCCAAAGCGGTGACGCCTGCCATAGCAAAAAAGGCCATAGCATTGGGGATGAGGTCATACAAACGATACCCCGCAAAAAGGTCTAAGTAAGCAACAGCAATACCAACGCCCAAAAGTGCTTGCGAGATACGTTGACCATTGGCAAATTTGGGGCGCTTACTGATTAGATGCCCACTGATTAAAAAGGCAAAGGCCATTAAAGCACCTAAAATAATCCGCACTTTGGGTCCCATTAAGTTGTTTTCAATAGAGTATTTGACCAAGAAAAACCCAGCCAAGACCAAGGCCATGGCTCCCAACCATACCGGTAGTTGGGTGGCAAGGTTATTGATAAAAGAGTCATTGTTGTTTTGTTCATGATCTATGTTTATGGCTTCAGGTTTGAGTTGCAAAAGCTCGGTTGCCGACGCCGTTTTGCTGACAGAGGCCATGCTTTTATTGGCTTGTTGCGGTGCGGATGTTTTGCTGACTGGAGTTAAGGATTCAAGCGGCGGCATGGATTTAGGAGCGGTATCCGTTTTCTGCCCTATTTCTGGCTCTTGATTGATTTTTTGCTCAGAATGTTTAGCGGCACTTTTTGTATTTCTGCTCAAAGCTTCCAGTTGAGCCATTTTTTCCCACAGCGCATGCCGCAAAGCATTCACTTCTTGCAGCAATTCATCAATTCTGGCTTTGTTTCTCCAGGGTAAAATAATCCCTGAAACAAACACAAACACTAAAATCCCAATGCCAATCAAATAGAACATAAAACTTCTCCCATAAGCCGCAGCCAATGATTAAGCGTAAACTCTAGCATAAAATTCAACACTGTTCAATTATTAATTTTACACTGTTTAATTATCTTGATAAGCTTAATTATTAACGTGGTTGAAGTTTAAAATTCAGCCTTGACTTATACCATGTTTTGATTGATAATTAAACACTGTTCAATTAATTATGCATGTAGGGATGTAGTACATTATGGCAAGAAGAAGTGATCATACTAGAGAAGAACTAAGCCAGTTGGCCATTCAGATCGGCCATGAAATGATGGCCTTAAAAGGTTATCGTGAGTTTAGCATTAGACAAGTGGCAAAAAACATGGGTTATACCGTGGGCACCATCTACAATTTATTTGGCTCTTACAATCAGTTTGTTTTGCGCGTTAATGCCATGACACTGGATAAATTATATCACTTTGTTAGTGAAACAAAAGCAACAGACTTCCCTCCAGCTACGGCCTACCCTGGGAGAAACCAAAAAAACATTAAGGAACTGGCGAAAGCTTACATCGACTTTGCGCATAAAAATTTTCATGCTTGGACAGCTTTATTTGAATTTAACTTACCGCAAGGCGAAGTCCTACCAAACTATTATCAAGCTAAAATTCATAAACTGTTTGATTTGGTGGAACAGTCACTTGTTGATCATACTTTGGATCAAGAGCATGCACAAAGTATGGCTAAAGTCATTTGGGCCAGCATTCATGGCATTTGTCAATTGGGGCTTACCGGTAAACTTGAAGCTGTTGGAGCGGAGTCTATTGGTCAAATGACGGATTTACTCATCAACCAAGTTTTGGTGGGACTTAAAATGTTGAATAAAAAAGAGGAGTACTAAAAGGTACCCGGTAGCTTTTGGTAGAGCGGGAGTATTATGAGCAAACTTAGTCATCTTTTGTATACCCAGCGTTTTTTACCTTTGTTTATCACGCAATTTTTTGGGGCGTTTAATGACAATGCTTTTAAAAACGCATTTTTAATTTGGTTCACCTATGACATGGCCAGCAAAAGCAGCATGGATCCAGCAACCTTGGTCAGTGTGGCGGCGGGCTTGTTTATTCTGCCCTTCTTTTTGTTTTCTGCTACCGCCGGACAAATTGCAGATAAGTATGAAAGGAGCAAGCTCACACAAATTATTAAATTGGTTGAGATTGTTCTGATGCTAGCCTGTGCAGTTTGTTTTTATATGCAAAGTGTTTTGGGCTTGTTGATCCTTTTGTTTTTTATGGGTTTGCAATCCACCTTTTTTGGCCCCATCAAATACAGTTTATTGCCAGAGCATTTACACAAAAATGAATTGTTGGCTGGCAATGGTTTGATTGAAATTGGAACTTTTTTGGCCATTTTGTTGGGTACTTTGTTTGGGGGGCTGGTGGTAAGAACCCATCAGGGTTTATTCTGGATTTCAGTTTTTGTAGTTTTGTTTGCTTGCATGGGTTGGCTTGCCAGTAGAAACATTCCCAAAGCCCCTATTGGAGATGTAAACTTGACGATCAACAAAAATATTTTTAAAGCCACCTGGTCTATTATGGCCTATGCCAAACATGAACGCACGGTATGGTTATCGGTTTTAGGTGTATCTTGGTTTTGGTTTATTGGCTCTGTGGTCTTAACGCAATTTCCAACCTATGCCAAAGATGTTATTGGCGGTAATGAACATACAGTGACTTTGTTTTTAACCTTGTTTTCAATTGGGATTGGTCTAGGTTCTGCTTGGTGCAACAAGTTATTAAAAGGTAAAATCAATGGTAAGTTGGTGCCCTATGGTTCAATTGGGTTAACAGTGGCCATTCTTGCTTTTGTAGGCAGCTCATTTTTATATACAGTACAGAGAATGCATTACTTAGAGCATGTTCTGTTGTATCAAGATAAAATACTCAATGTTCAGGAATTTTTTGCAGTGGGCTTAAGCAGTTGGGCCATTGTTTTAAGTTTGCTCAGTCTTGCCATTTGTGCTGGCCTGTACATTGTTCCTTTGTATGCCATCATGCAGGATAGAACAGAAGAAAAATACATGGCCAGGGTCATTGCCGCCAACAACGTGATTAATGCCTTGTTTATGGTGATGGCCAGTGTCTTGATGTTGGTTTTATTTGCGATGAAGATAACTTTGTTACAATTGTTTTTAATATTGGCTTTGGCCAACATTCCAGTTTACTTTATTATTAGAGGGGTTGTCCAAAGGAGACTTAAACATGCTTAATGCACTTGCAGACTTAGGAACAAAAGGATTAAAAATTGTTTTGCGGTTTTTCTGTGACACGGTTTACCGAGTAGAAGTCAAAGGCTTGGATAATTTTCATAAGGCAGGTGATAGAGTCTTGATTGTAGCCAACCACATGTCTTTGTTGGATGCCTTGTTGATTGCAGTCTATTTGCCAGAAAAACCTATGTTTGCCGTTAACAGTTATATAGCCAAAACCTGGTATTTTAAACCTTTTTTATCTTTGGTTAAAGCCTTTGCGCTTGATCCCACCAACCCCATGGCCACCAAAGCCATTATTAGAGAAATTAAGAACGATCAAAAATGTGTTATTTTTCCAGAAGGAAGAATCACGGTGACCGGTTCTTTGATGAAAATTTACAATGGTCCGGGAATGATAGCGGATAAATCTGGCGCTATGATTTTACCCATTAGAATTGATGGAGCTCAGTACAGTTTTTTTTCTAGGCTTAAGGGTAAAGTCCGCACCCGTTGGTTTCCAAAAATCACTTTAACCATGCTTGAGCCTTGCCGTTTTGATTTGGATGAAAGCATCAAAGGCAGAAAACGTAGGCATTTATCAGCCATGAAATTGTATGATCTGATGAGTCAAATGTTGTTTGACAGTTCAGACTATGAAAAAAGTTTGTTTGAATCTCTGTTGGATCAAGTTAAGATTCATGGCCGTAGGCATATCATTGCTGAGGACACGGGTCGTAAACCTATTCGCTATGGCATGTTTTTAAGTAAAAGTTTTATTTTGGGTGAAGCTTTACAAAGCTATACTCAAGAAAAAGAATATGTGGGTGTAATGATGCCCAACATGATTGGCACGGCGGTTACTTTTTTTGCTTTGCATGCCTATGGACGTGTGCCAGCCATGATTAATTTTTCTACAGGTGCACACAACGTTTTATCTGCATGTACAACAGCCAGTATCAAAAGCATTTTAACCTCCAAGCGTTTTGTTAGCCAGGCCAAATTAGATAAATTAATAGACGCTATAACCCAACATGGGGTTAAGATTGTTTACCTTGAAGACTTGGCTAAAAAAATAAGCGTGTTTAAAAAAATTAAAGGCGTGATTAAAAGTTTTATCCCCTATGGCTATTATTTTAAATACAATGCTGAGGAAAAACCAGAAAACGCAGCCGTGGTTTTATTTACCTCGGGTTCTGAAGGTACACCCAAAGGGGTGGTGTTATCACACAGAAATATTCAAGCCAACCGTTATCAGTTGTCTTCCAGAGTTGATTTTGGACCAGGCGATATTGTGTTCAATGCCCTGCCCATGTTTCACTCTTTTGGTTTAACCGGTGGAACCTTATTGCCCATGCTCTGTGGCGTAAAAACATTTTTTTACCCCTCTCCATTACATTACAGAGTGGTTCCAGAGTTGGTTTATGACAGCAATGCAACTTTGATGTTTGGAACCGATACATTTTTATCGGGCTATGCCCGTTTTGCCAATGCCTATGATTTCTATGCAGTCAGGTACGTTTTTGCCGGCGCAGAAAAACTCAAAGATGAAACGCGCAAACTCTGGTCAGAAAAATATGGTGTGCGTATTTTAGAAGGCTATGGTGCTACGGAAACATCACCCGTGCTCTCTGCCAACACACCCATGCACAATAAGTCTGGAACAGTGGGCCGGATGATGCCTGGTATTAAGTATAGATTAGAACCCGTACCAGGTATTGAACAGGGCGGTAAACTGATTGTCAAAGGTCCCAATATCATGAAAGGCTATTTATTAGCGGACAAACCAGGGGTGATTCAGCCACCCAAAAATGATGAGTATGATACCGGTGATATTGTCAGTCTTGATGAAGAAGGTTTTTTAAGCATAGAAGGTAGAGCCAAACGGTTTGCCAAAATAGCCGGTGAAATGGTATCTTTAACCGCAGTTGAAATGTACATTGCAGAGCTATGGCCCAAGCATCATCATGCCATAGTTGCCATACCGGATGCCAAAAAAGGTGAGGCTTTGTTGTTGGTAACCGAAAATAAAAAAGCCAAAAAAGAAGATATAAGAGCCCATGCCAAAGCCAAAGGCATGACGGAGCTGTATGTTCCTAAAACAATCATGCATATGGACAAGTTACCTTTATTGGCCACCGGTAAAACAGACTATGTGCAACTGCAAAAAGATCTTTTAGACAGTTAAGCAACAGTAACAGTATGATGAGAGAATAAAATCAATATGCGTGAAGTACAGATGATTAGTAAAGCAAGGTTTGGCTATGGTATGGATTTTCTTGATGTTCTTATGCTGTCATTGATTTTGATTGTTGTATACACGTTTAGTCGCATTAAAAAATTACATCAAAATGCCTATGACGCCAACAAAGTAAACTCGGACTATTATAAAAAGAATAGAAAAAAATGGTTATGGATCAACTACATCAGTTGTTGTATAGCTTGTTTTGTTTTTGTTATTTTATTATTAGGTAATTTTAAAGCCTAAAATTCATAAAATAAAACAATAAAGAAGTTAAGCCTTATATTTGTTTATTTTTTGTAAGTGCTTAGGTATGACATACACTGCATGCAAAATCTAGTTCATTATTTTTTAAAACGTCCAGCTTTGGTCAATGCCATGATGTTGGCGGTGCTGTTTGGCAGTGTGCTGGCTTGGCAAAAAATTGGCAAAGAAGAAATGCCAGAATTTGCCTTTAACTCGGTTCGGATCAATGTTGTTTATCCGGGAGCGTCAGCCAGTGACATTGAATTGTTTATCACCAAACCCATTGAAGAAAAACTTAAAGGTGTTTCAGCCTTAGAAGAAATCAATGCCAGCTCTTCTTACGGGGTGAGCAATGTCAGAGTTTTTTTTGATGCCAATGTTCCTGACTTAAGTGAAAAAGTGCAGGAAGTAAAAGATGCGGTAGACAGTGTGGATTTTCCAAGAGAAGCGCAAGACCCCGTTTACAGACAATTTAAAAGCTCAGAAAAAGCCATCATTGATATAGGGGTGTATTTAAAAGATGTGGACATTTTAAATGTTAAGGACAGACAAAAATTACAAGCTTATGTGCTTAACTTTAAAAATCGCCTGCTATCCCTGCCAGAAGTCAGCGGTGTTGATAGCTCAGGATACTTACGCCCAGAAATACAAATTAAAATCGATCCAAAAAAATTAGAACGCTATGAAATTGCTTTAGAACAAGTCAAACAGCAAATCATCAATCAACATGTGCGCTACCCTATTGGGAGTTTAATGGATAAAAAAGAAACAGAAATTAATTTAGATGCGCAGTTGGTGGACATTGACGCACTTTCCAATGCCGTGATTAATGTTGGTTTTGAAGGCCAACGTCTAAAGTTAAAAGATATTGCGCACGTTGAAGAAAATTTTGAAAAAAGCAACAGCGTGCATAAAGTACAAGGTAAAGAGGGCATTATCCTTAATGTACAAAAAACCACAACCTCAGATATTTTATCCGCACAAGCTGCTATTGATGCTTTTCTTGAACAGTACGTAAAGAGTAACCCTAATGCCCCCGTTGGGTTTGTTTTTATTGATGATGAGTCTTATGACGTAAAAAATAGAATAGAATTGATTGGCACCAATGGTTTGATTGGTTTTATACTGATTGTTTTTTTCTTATTTGCATTTTTAGATTTAAGATCAGGTTTATGGGTGGCCATGGGTATTCCTTTTTCTTTAGGCTTTACCTTACTGGCGGCTTTGGTCTTGGGTTATACCATCAATAACATGACCCTAGCCTCTATCATTATTGTTCTGGGGATTGTGGTTGATGATGCCATCATTGTGGCAGAGAATATTGTTAGACATAAAGGTAAAAGCTACAAAGACAGTTCTGTAGTAGACAGTGTTTTGCAGGTGACTTCACCGGTTGTAGCCAGTGTCTTGACAACATGTGCAGCTTTTCTGCCATTGTATTTTTTTCAAGGACGTTTTGGCATGTTTGTTAAATACATTCCTACCATTATTATTTTAATGTTGGGTGCCAGTTTATTGGAGTCCTTTTTTATTTTACCGGCACATATTTCTAAAAAAAGTAAGCTAGAAAAACTATGGCATAAATTTAAACAGCCAAAGCGAGTAAACTGGCGGCAACGTTTTTTAAAACGCGTAGAGTCTGGCTATGCAAAAATTCTTTACAGTGCACTAAAGTACAGAGTTTTACTTTTGGGCTTGTTTTTAGGTCTTTTGTTTTTGTCAGGCTATGTATTTAAACAGCATCTTCGTTATGTGATGTTTCCCCGTGAGGAATCTAAAGACTTTAGAGTGAAGGTGGTTGCTGATCAAGATCTTAAGCGCATGCAAATGGCTGAAAAAGTAAGCCAAGTAGAAAATATTTTTTTAGATAAGCCTGACAATGGTGTGACCTCAGTTAGAACATATATTGGTCAAAGCTGGCGTGGGGGTGAAGTCAGAGAAAATGAAGCAACCGTTATTGTTGAAATTGTCCCTCCCTCAGAAAGAGATGTCTCTTTAAATAAAATGATTGAGCAATGGAAACAACAAACAGAAAAACTCAACGGTTTTAAAGAAATCACATTTTTAAAATCCAGATTTGGTTTTGACAGTGGAAGTCCCATTGCCTTAGAGATTCAAGAAAACAATGATGACTTGCGTGACAGTGTTGCGCAAAAACTTAAACAGGAAATGGAAAATTTAAAAGATATTGATCACGTAGAAATAGAAAAGCCCTTAGAGAAAGATCGCTATCAGTTGATTTTAAATAAAACGCGTGTTGATCGCTTGGGTATTGCCTATCAAGACATTGCCAGTACCTTAAGAACCTATGTTGAAGGTGATATTTTATATACGCTTAATAACGGTGATGAAGAAGTGGATGTTAGATTGACAGGGCAAGATGTCAGCAAGGATGATATCAACAAAATTTCTCGCTTAACTGTAGCCAACCAAGAAAATTACTTGGTCCCTATTTCTAGTATTTTAAAGTTTGAACCAGAAAAAAAACCTTCAACCATAGAACGAGTCAATTACAAACGAGCCAGTAAAGTGTATGCAGATATCAAAGCCGGTAGCTCCATGACACCTTTAGAAATGGCAGAACAAATTGAAACACATATTATTCCTAAAGTTCTTAACAACAACCCATCAACGCATATTATGTTTAGAGGTGAAGTTGAAGAATCAAGAGAGTCACAGTCTGACTTTTTGGTTTCAGTATTGATGGCACTGACCTTGATTTATTTGTTGTTGATATGGTTGTTTGATTCATTTTTAACCCCTCTGGTGATCGCTATGATTATTCCTTTTGGTATTGTAGGTACAACACTAGCCTTTTATCTACATGGTTATGATCAGTATGGGTTTTTTGCCATTGTTGGAACCTTAGGCATGATGGGGGTTGTGATTAATGATGCCATTGTCTTGATTGATAAGCTCAACCATTCAAAAATTAATAATAAAAAAAGATTGTTGAACATAGCTCTGGTTTCTTCAACCAGACTAAGAGCCATTGTCATGACCACGGTGACTACAGTTGCTGGACTTTTCCCTACTGCTTATGGTTTGGGAGGTTATGACTCCATGTTAGCAGAGATGATGTTGGCCATGGGTTGGGGTATGCTGTTTGGTATGTTCATCACATTATTTTTAGTGCCTTGCTTGTATTCTTACTACAATGATTTTCGCAATAAAATCTCTGGAGAAGTTTAAATATGAAGCTGAACAAAAATAAAGGTTTAGGATGTGTAAAAATACAAGGTTTATTTTTGCTTTTCATATGTGTCTTTTGTAAAACAATTCAAGCGCAAAGCTTTGAAAAACTTTTAGAACAAGCCAAACAAAATGATCCTAATTATAAAATTATTGAATATGAAAAGAGTAAACTGCAACACTACATTGATCAGCAGATGATGTCCAATGCGGTTAACTTGGATTTATCAGCACAAAAAGGCTTTAGTTCTGAAAGCAACCAACAAACCTTAAGTTTAAATGGTGAGCTCAGCAAAGAGTTTGTTGAAACCGGCACCTCTACGTCAGTTTCATACAATCAGACAAAACGACCAGACAGAGAAGAAAAAGTTACCCGCTTGCTGCTCCAACAATCATTGTTAAAAAATATTTTTGGCCGCAATGCCAGGCTTAGAAAATCATCTTTACAAGATGAAGTGCAACTTCAGCTGTTGCAACTTGAAGAAAGTTATGAGCAGTATGTTGAACAAGTGCTCAATGATTTTTTTAATTATCATATTGCACAAGAAAGTTATTCTTTGTCGGATGATCTTTATCAGGCCACCCAAAACTTGGAAAAACAAGTGAAGTCAAAATATTCTTTACGCATTGCCAGTAAAACAGACCTTGCGCGGGCAAAACTGGGGACACTTTTAAGTTACGAAGATTATATTAACAATCAAAACAATGTTGAACAAATGAAAGCCATTTTAAGCAATAGATTGGCCAGTGATGATATTGCCATCAGCAAGCAAGAAAAAAACAGTTTGTTTGCTGTACTCAACCAAAAAGTGATTGATATCAATGATAAACAAAACAATGAGCTTGATAATTTGCGGCTGGTGCAAATTTCTAGTTTACAGCAAAGAGCTGCCAATAAAGTAGCACGTTTATCCAAGAATAATTTACTACCCAACTTGCAGTTTGTTCTGGGCTATACAGTGGATGACTCTGTTAGATTTAATACAGCCATTGAACGCCAAGAAACCGTTTTTGGATTAAATTTATCTTTCCCTATTGGTGATAGACAAACCAAAGCTGAAGCCGCTTTGACTAAGATCAGTTTTTTACAATCCATAGAGGAAAAAAGAAAAGTGATCTTGGATTTAAAAAATGACAGAGATACATTGTATGTTAGGCTTAAACAAGCACAACAAATAAAAGAATTAACTCAAAGCAAAGTAGACTTGCAACAAGAAATCATCAAAGATGAAGAACGCCGTTATAAAATTGGTTCGCGCAGTTTAAGTGATTTGATAGAGCTGAGAAAAGATTTTGCTCAATACAACAATGAAAATCAACAAGCATCATTAAATTATGCGCAACTGATGATTGCCTGGTTAAGCATGCACGATATGTTGGTTGAAAGTATTTTTTAAAGCCGCTTTGTGCTAAGAGGGTTGCTTTATAAAGTTAATTAAGATATTTCCAAACAGTCTATTAAAAATAGTGGGGAGAGCTAATGAAAAAAATTTTATTTTTGTTTTTTTGTTTGGGTTTAAATGTTCTGTATGCCCAAGAAAAAATGCACTGTACTGATAATGGATGTAATTTTACAGAAGTCTATAACAGTATAGAGCACTGCCAATATCTTGACAGTGCAGTGTTTAATCCAGCCCAACTTAATGCACTGATTGTTGGCAAAATGGATAATGTTTACATGTTTTCTATCAATAAAAATAGCCAAAGCATGAGTATGATGGCCAAACTGAATGATTTTATCAGCCACAAAGATATTACAATTGCGATGGATGTTTCTTTTTCTGAACCTTTGGGTTATGCCAACTACCATTACATTGAGTACCATACAAAAAGTGAACAGTATTTAATGGATGTTGAAGACAGTTTCAACTTAACAGCCTTGAGCGCACTTAAACTAGATGAAAAACAATTTTACCAATTGAACAACATTTATTCTGAGCAAGGTTTGAATAAACAGGTTGCGATAGGACTAAACTCCATAGAATTTGGTATAAAGACCATTAAAAATACATTTCCTCAGATCATGCAAACCATGGATGTCTATGAAACTAAAGACAAACAGTTTTATTACAACCTTACCCATTGTATTGAAGGATTTTTATTGAGTTTAAAACAAGGTCTAATCTGATTCAGTTTTAGGGTCCAAGACATCTCTTAAGTGATCGGCTAAAATATTGAGGGCCAAGACCAAGAAAAACATGGCGGCGGTGGCTGCTGCCAATTGCCACCAGTAACCATTGAGCAATTCATTTTTTGAATCAGCAATCATGATCCCCCAACTGGGTTGACCTTGCACACCTAGCCCCAGGTAACTTAAGATGGCTTCAGACTTGATGGCGTAAATAAAACGCAATGAAAAATCAATGACCACCAAGTGAAACACATTGGGTAAGATATGTTTAAAAATAATATTAAACTTGGAAACACCCAAGCTTTTAGCCGCAGTCACATACGGCATGCGTTTGATCTTAAAGGTTTCTGCTCTGACCAAACGGCAAATGCTGGTCCAAGAGGTTAAGGCCACCGCCAAGTAAATGGAGCTCAGTCCCCTACCCATCACAAAACTGATGGCCAAGAGCAACAAAATAGAAGGGATGGAGTTAACAGTGGAATACAGCCAAACCACAAAATCATCCACCCGTTTACCAAAATAGCCCGCAGCCAAGCCTAAGCTGGCACCAATAGGAATAGCAATGGATGAAGCAATAAAACCTACAGATAAAGCAATGTAAGTTCCATGCAAGACTTTAGCAGCAATACTGCGTCCCAAGTAATCTGTACCAAAAATAAATCCATCACCCGGGGGCATGAAGGCTTGCCCATCTCTGGCAAAAGGATCAGCGGGCATCAAACCTGTTAAAACCAAAACAGCAATAATAATGTAAATAAGAATGGTCACAAAAGCAGCTAAAGCCCAGGGTTTGCGTTTAAGGCTGCCTAAAAAATTGTATGTATGTTGGAGCAGCATCAGTTTAGCCTCACACGTGGATCAACTTTGGCATACAACAAATCAGATAAAATGTTTCCAGCAATGTAAAGCAAAGATCCCAAGACGGTCATGGCCTTGATCACCGGCCAATCCGCATTGTTAAAGGCATCTACTGTCATGCTGCCCAAGCCAGGAATGCTAAAAAAGTTTTCCAACAACAAAGACCCCAAGAATAAAAAAGGAATATTGATCACCACTCTGGTGATGATGGGTAGCATGGCATTGGGGAGTGCGTGTTTAATCAACACCCGCGCTGTGGACGCGCCTTTGTAATAAGCAGTTCTGATATAGTCTTTGGAAAGTTCTTCAAGAAAAACAGTTCTAAAAAAACGCACATCGGCGCCGCTACTTACAATAATCCAAATCAACCAAGGCAACAAAAGGTATTGAATTTGACCGGGTTCATAACCAGAGACAGGGAACAAGTTCATTTGAAAGGCCAGGATGTATTGGCCAAACAAAATAAAAGCCAAAATACTGATACTCATACCTGCAATACTAAAAATAACCAGTGCCCTATCTAACCATGTGTCCCGATAAAAAGCACTGAGCATGGAAAAGGCAATAGCCACAATTAAACTCATAAAAAAAGCGGGTAAAGTCAGGCTTAAAGAAATTAAAGCACCGTCTTTGATCATACTGGAAATAACCTGGTGGCTTTGAAAAGAGCGGCCAAAATCTAGAGTAACAATTTCTTTGAGGTATCTGAAAAACTGAACATAAATTGGATCATTTAAACCATACTGTTCACGCAGGCGGGCAATTTCACTGGCCGTGGCATGCGGGCCCAAGAGCTGGATGATGGGGTCACCTCCAACAAAATGAAACAAGGTAAAGGTTATCAGTGCTACACCAAAAACAATGGGTATGGTTTGTAACAAGCGTCTAATAAAGTAATTCCACATTGTGCGTTCCCCAGAAATAATAAAGGCCCAAAACAGAATCTTTGGGCCTTTATTTTAGGTTTATAAAGTTGGTAAGATTTTATTTTTTTTATCCACGTCGATGTCAAAATATTTCATAGGTGCCGTGTTAATGGCATGCGCCTTGTAATTTTTTAACCAACCATGGGCTAAGTTACCGCGTTTGCGGTGAGCAAACAAGACCCATGGGCATTCTTCATGAATGATTTTAACCATTTTAGCAATGATGGCATTGCGTTCTTTACCATCAGGCATATTTTTCATTTCTAGATACAACTTATCATACTCAGGGTTATCAAAGTTGGCAGAGTTGGGTCCTGGCGCTTTATTCCCGCCGTAAAGTAACTGTAAAAAGTTCTCAGGGTCAGGATAATCTGCGTTCCAAGCATAAGGATAAAACTGTCCTTGGCTTTTTTTCATGCGCTCAGAAAATTGAGGCCAAGTACCCACACGCGTGGTGCTGCTGTAACCAATTTCTTTAAGTTCATAATCAACAGCTTCCGCCATTTGTCGGCTAAAGCTTGAGCTGTATAAATCTTGCAACAAAGGCGGTATATTTTCTGTCCCGTGCTCTTTTTTATAAATGGCTTGTGCTTCTTTAAACCACTTTTTAGCATTCTCTACATTGTAACCGTTGGGATCAACCAGATTAGGATCATAGCCTTCTAAACCTTTTGGAATGGGGCCATGAGCCACATAGGCTCTACCATTGTAAAACAATTCAATTTTTTCTTCACGATTGATGGCCGCACTGATGGCTTTACGTAAAGGTTTGTTTTTTCCAATGATGGGATCTTCCATATTGAATACTTTGATAATAATATCCAAATTTTCAGCGGTATTGAGAACCATGTCTTTATCCGAGTACTCTTTTTTCAAAGAACCGTCTTTGTTGATCACACTTTCATAAGCATCTTTGGAGATAACTGAAAAATCAAGGTTCCCTTTTCTAAAGTTCAACCACATCGGTTGACGTTCGGTGTAAACCCAGAATACCATTTCATCAACCAGAGGTAATTTTTGATTGGCATTTTTAAGCAAGCCTTTTTCTTCATCACCTGCTTCACCGTACTTTGGATAGAACTCATTGCGGTAGGTTGGATTTTTAACAAACTCAAATTTTTGATTACGCACCCAGTTTTTTAAAACAAATGGACCGGTTCCCACAGGGTGGTTAACAAAGTCTTCTTTGTATTTATCCACAACTTCATGTGCCACAATACCGGTGTTAGGCATGGCCAAGAGGTATAAAAACTGTTTGTTTTTACGTTTGAGTTTGATTTGTAGGGTTGTATCATCCAAAGCTTTTAGGCCTTCTACGGCAATGGTTTTGTAATCAATGGGAGGAGTCATCTCTTTCATTTTTTCGTGGGCTTCATCCAAGCCAGCAATTTGATCTTGTAAAATCCACCAGCTGGTATGTTTTAAATGTGGGTCTGCAAAACGAGTATAGGAGTAGACAACATCATGGGCACTAAATTTTCTTTGGCTTTGTGCTTCACCTTCACCAAAGGCAGGGTCTTGATGAAAATAAACATCTTTGCGCAGTTTGATGGTATAGGTTAAGCCATCTTCTGAAATTTCAGGCATGCTTTTGGCTAACATGGGTTGTAACTCGTAAGGACGTTTGAGGTAATGGTACTCAAACAGTTTTTCAAAAATTTGCGATTGCACTTCATTGGTGTATTTATCGTCACAGAATAAGGGATCAAAACCTTTAATTTCTGCATCCAATGCATGATTCAGCACTTTTTTTGTGCTCACTGTCGCTTTATTCTTTTTTGTACAGGCAGTCTGAAGTAAACTAAAGACTATGACTAAACTTAAACATAATAATTTTTTCATCATGATGCTTCATAACGCAAAGTATTTAAAAACTGTAGGCATTTTTACTTTTTTTAGTATAATTTTTTTTAATAATCATAACTTATGCTCGGTAAATGCTGCGACACTGATTTTAAAAAATGGCAAAGCCCCCGTTGTGGGTAAAATCCTGAATATGGATGAGCAAACCGTGAGCATTGAAAATGAGCAAGGTGAAAAAAGCCAAATTATTAAAGAAAACATCAGCCAGATTATTTTTAATGATGAGGCAGAGCCAAAAGCTCAAATTAAAAACAATAAAGATACCTTGCTGGAACAGCAAAATGAAGATTTGCTCAGTCAGCCCAGTGCACAAGACAAAGAGCTGTTTGAGCAATTGTTCAATGGCCCCAATGATAAAGACATGCAACAAGGGCCCTATGTCACACCCAAACACACCTTTGAAACCTGGCGTCGTGCTTCTGTGAAAGGAGATATGAAAGGCATGGTTGCCTGTTATGCCAAATTTAGGCAAAACCAAGTGCGCAAGCAACTTAAAAAAATCCCCAAAAACAAGCGCAGAGAAATGCAAGACATCAGTAAAAACACTTTATTTAGTTTGGGTCAGGTCTATTATCAAGGCACACAAGCCAGTTTAGAAGCCACCTGGAATTATGGTCTTAAATCAGATTCACAGGTACTTAAATTTGTTTTAGAAGGCAAAGAGTGGAAGTTGATTCAATAAACTTGCTACTGGGTGCACAGTTAGGGGATAAATTGAGGGAAAAACAAAAGGGGATCACCTTAAGTTTAAATGAAGAAGTTTAACTAAATAAAAAAGCCCCCACTGTACAATGGAGGCTCCTGTTAGCTTTGATTATAATTCTTGGCTTAAGCGTCTAAACCTTGGCGTTCTTCTTCTGCATAAGCAGCGGCCTCAGGGTCAACATAACTTTCCTCGTCTACAGGTTCCCCGGCATAAGAGCCATCGCCATCAACTTCAACTGAGTTGTGATTGGCATACCCTGCATAAGGGTCAGGAGCGTCTGGGTCCAAGAACATTTCCAAGGCTGCAAAACCGGGATAAGTGATGGTCTCACCTACAGTAACAGTTATTGGATCAGTTAAAAGCTGTGGCCAACGTTTACCACTTGTTTTGTATGCATCCCAATATTTGCTGCCGGATAATTCACTGTGCAAGGCAATGTTACGCAGCTCATCTTTTTCCGGATAAAACGGCATCAATACCCTATTTCTGTGTAAGGCTGGGTCACGCTCACCCCACTCTGGTTGCGAATCGGTTAAAGTTGCAATGTTTTGTGGCATAAACTCAAAGGTGGCTTTAGCCATATCCGCCATGGATTTATCGCCCATTTCATCGTCTTTGTATTCTTCATGCTCTTTCATGCGGGCATGATAAGCTTCTGTATCTGCTGTACCTTCTTTGCTGGTAGCGTAATGCTCAGGTGTTACATATTGTACCATCAAGTTATCTCTGAAAAAGGTATCTTGACTTTGCTTACCCAAAAAGAATGAAGCCAACATGAAGTGCACCGGCTTGCTGCTGGCAGGAATTGTGGTTTGAGTGTTGCCCGTTTTTTTGTTGAACACGCATTCACTTTGAATTTTTTGAATATCTGCCATCAAGGCCGGTTTTGTAAAACGCAGCTTGTTGTGGAAAAAGTCAAAACTGCCTTTAACGTTGACAGATGAAATTTCTGTATCCCCATCATAAGTCATTAAGAATGCAGATTTCACTTCACCGTTGGTGGGTTGATTCAGATTGTTTAAATGTACCAACTGTGCTTTCATTGGTTTTTTAGGGTTGATCAAAGCTTCAGCAATGTACAACATGTCTACATCTTCACGGGTATAGTCATCAGCTGGACCATTTAAAAACTTATCACTGCCATCAGAAAAAGCATTGTGTATTAAGGCTTGCGTAATGCCGCCGGTGATAATAGCAAAAGGTTCTTCCTCTGGATGGCCAGGAACCCCTAAAATTTTACTGCTGAAAGTTTTAGACGGTTCCATTTGTACACGTAAAGCTTCATCTTTCATGTGCTCACGATAAATCACACGTACAACACCGCCAGAGTCAGAGGTGTTTTTAGGATCACTGGCATTGACTTTACCTGAGATATTTAAAGCACACATGGCTCTACCCAACCACAAGCGTACATTTTCTGAACGGCTGGTAATATTGTTGATAAAACCAGTTCCCTCGGCTTGATCAGCCCAATCACCAGCCAAAGTATTCCATGCTTCTTTGTATTTTGGCGCCTCACTACCGTTGATGGTTGCCGCATCAACTGCAATTTTACTAAGAACAGGTGCGCTGAGCCTTACAACACCAACGCCATAGCCGTGTAACAATTGAGGGTTCATGGCTTCAAAAGCTTTATGATTGGAAAGATAAAGTTCACAATTATCCGATATTTCATCGTTGTCACTGTCAGGTTCTCCTCTGGGTTCAATAGCAGTGGGATCAGGAATTTGTGTGCCAGGATTACTTGGATCATCGATTTTCATGCCAATATCGCCCAAGGTGGCTTGGCTACAGGCAATTTCCCATAATTCTTCTGTTCTTTTGGTAAAGCGTAAACCATTGGTTTGAGGTTGTTCTTGGTTAGGGTCTGGTTGATTAACATTTCTTTGATTGGGGTCGCCCATGTTGTTTAAGCCATTGTTGTTACCATTGTTTAAGCCATTGTTGTTACCATTGATACCATCACCACCAATTTCAACGCTACGACCATTGCTGATAACACCGTTGCCCATAAGACCTTGTTGAGGTCTGCTATCAGGAAAACAGGATGCCAAACCCATGCTCAGGGCCGTCATCAAAAGTAGGAGAGATGATTGTTTGTATGTTTGCATATATTTCATAAGCCTAACCTTTTTAACTTTGTTCACAGGTTTTTTAACAAACCTTTGTCCGTGCAATACTTTAAAGCAAAGCGCGTACCAAGTTTTGATTTTTTTATTCCAATAAAATCAGCAACTTAAAGTTACCAATGCTTGGAACAATCAACTCAAGCGGGGCACGCATGCCACACGCAATACTCTATATAACAAAAATAACGCATTGTGCAAGGTGAAAAATGCAAAAAAAAAGTAATGTTTTCAAAATATTAGATCTCCATGTTAATAGAGGTAAAAAAACAAAGAAGCGTCAAAAAATAAAGCCAAGGTTTTGGTGAAAAAGCTTGCCAAGTTTTGAATTTTACTTCACGATTTCAAGTTGTTAGGTGAGTTTTATTAAAGTTTCAGCTTTAATGATTAAGAGATCAATCTAAATACAAAAACTAGAGAGTGCTTATGAAATATCCATTAACCAAAGTTTTATTTTTTTTCATTGTTGGTGTACTGACCTCGGGCGTATTTGCAGCTCCAGTCCCTAGTTTAAATTTTACTGCACCTTCTAATAACGTTGATCCTCTACTAAATGCACCTTTTTCTGTGCGATTGGTTTTAGATAATACAGACTTAGCGGATTCGGGGTTTTTTCCAGCATTTCACTTTATAGCACCGGCTGAGTTTACCTACAATGGCAGCAATGATTGTGAAAGTCTGGGTGTTTCAAGTATCAATGTGCAAAACAACCCTTCGGCAGTTGCAAACTTGGATGCAGAGGACCCTTTTACCGGAGAAATCTTCACGTTGTTACCCGGAGAAACCTTTATTGCCATTAAACCTAATATCGGTTCGCATGCTCCCAGCCAACCCAATATTGAGTGTACAGTTGGTTTTGATTTTACAGATGATGGCATGGGATCACCTACAGCCCTAGCAGGCACACCTTATACTTTTAAAAATGCGCAAGGCATGTATGTGCTTGGTGGTATGGTCAATGGTGTAGCTGGGGATTGCGGTACTGCAAACACCATTTGTTCAGTGCCAGCAACAGATGATGTTACAGCCAAAATATTTGATTTGGATAAAGAAGTTGCCAGCAGTAAAGGCAGTTTGAGTGCAAATTTAGCCATTGGGGCTGGGCCATCCTATCCTGAAACAGTCACCATCACGGGTACAGTTGCAGGGCCTGTCACCTTAAACAATGTGACCATCAACGAAGTGATTCCAGAAGTTTTAGAGGTGGTTGACCCAGGAGATTGCAGTAGTTTTACCATTATCCCTGCTCCTAGCAGTTGTAGTTATACACCTGACATTTCTTCTGCAACTGGCGGTAGTATTGATATTAATTATACAACCTTAAGCAGTGGCTTTACCTTAACGTATACAGGAAGCTACAAGCAATTTAGAGATGATGCCTCAGAAATTATTGGCAGCAGTTTAATTGCCGTCAATGAATCTACA
>DAOLES010000003.1:328889-334433 GCA_035326705.1 Oligoflexia bacterium | reverse complement strand
GGAAGCGGGTCATCATGCAAAGAAGAAAAGTATTTGTAGCCAATTGGAAAATGAATAAGACAGTATCAGAGTCTATTCGTTGTGCTACAGAATTAAAAAACTTACTTTCAGGTAAGCAAGAGCATGAAATTGTTGTCTGTCCACCGTTTACCAGCTTATCTGCGTTAGAATTGGTTTTACAAGAAGTATCAGTGTTTGTAGGTGCACAAAACATGCACGATCAAGATTCAGGAGCATTTACGGGGGAAGTTTCGCCCAGAATGCTTGAAGAGGTGGGCTGTGATTATGTTATTTTAGGGCACAGCGAACGCCGGCAAATGTACGCTGAAAATGAACAAGCTTTGACCAAGAAGATTAAAGCGGCCTTGGAGCATGGTTTGATTCCTATTTACTGTGTAGGTGAAAACGATGAACAAAATCAGGCAGGGCAAAGCTTTGATGTGATTGAGCATCAGTTGCAAAATGCACTGCGTGGCTTAAGCAATGCGGAAGGTTTCCGATTATTGATAGCCTATGAACCAGTATGGGCCATTGGAACAGGTAGAGCTGCTACACCAGAGTGGGCAGATAAAATCCACGCCTTTATTAGGGAAAAACTTGCAGTAATCTTTACAAAGGATGTAGCCAACAGTGTAAGAATCCTGTATGGAGGGTCTGTAAACCAGGATAATATTGGCTTATTGATGGGTCAAGAAAACATAGATGGTGCTTTGGTGGGTGGAGCGAGTTTAGATGCCAAGCATTTTACAAGCATTGTCAAGTATGGAGATAAATAGTTATGATGGGATTAGTTTCATTTGTACATATCGCAGTATGTTTATTGTTGATTATTATTGTATTGTTGCAACATGGTAAAGGCGCTGATGCTGGTGCAGCATTAGGTGGTGGGCAGTCTGCGGTTTTTGGTGCTAGAGGTGCAGCCAGTTTTTTAAGTAAATTAACCACGAGTTGTGCGGTTATTTTTATGGTTACCAGTTTAAGTTTGGTTTACTTTTCTTCTCAACAAGCCAATCAAACGGTGTTTGATGGAACTGAGTCTTCTGCGACGCCTAGCGAAGTGTTGGAAAAAACAGCAGAAAGTACAGCCGCTGGTGTAAGTGAAGATGCCAAAGAAGTGGCAGAAGATGTTAAAGCTGCAGCAAAAGAAGCAATTGAGGCGGGAAGCGCAGCAAGTGATGAAATTGTTGAACAAGGTAAAGTTGTGGTGGATAAAGCTACCCAAGCAGGCAAAGAGACAGCACAAGAAGTGAAAGAAGCGGTAACAAAAACAGTCAATGAAGCTGCAAAAAAAGTGGAAGAAGCAACCGACACAGAAAAAAATAATTAAAACCCAAAGAAAAGAGGCCGTCAATGACACAAGAAGTATGTATTGTAAGTGCAGTAAGAACCCCAATTGGAAGTTTTTTAGGCGCACTGTCCTCTTTAACAGCACCGCAATTGGGAGCAAAAGCCATTGCAGCAGCAGTGGATAAAGCAGGTATCAATAAAGATCAAATAGATGAAGTTATTATGGGCAATGTTTTGACTGCAGCTGTGGGGCAAGCCCCAGCCAGACAAGCCGCTATTTTTGCCGGTCTTCCTAAACATGTTCCATGTACCACCATAGGTAAAGTGTGTGGCTCTGGCTTAAAGTCAGTCATGATGGCCAGTCAGGCCATTCGTTGTGGGGATGCCAATGTTGTTGTTGCAGGAGGGATGGAAAGCATGTCCAATGCCCCGCACGCCATGCAAATGCGCCAGGGACAAAAACTAGGGCATACAAAAATAACAGATACTTTGTTGCACGATGGTTTGTGGGATGTTTACAATGATTTTCATATGGGTCAAGCCGGAGAGCTGTGTGCCAAAGAAAAAAACATTAGTCGTGAGCAGCAAGATGCCTATGCTAAAAGTAGTTATGAGAGAGCCCAAAAAGCCAGCAATGATGGCTTGTTTAAAGATGAAATTATTCCTATAGAAATTCAACAAAGAAAAGAAACCTTCATCATTGATAGAGATGAAGATATTGATAAAGCAAGGTTTGATAAGTTTGCCACATTAAGACCTGCTTTTGATAAAGAAGGAACGGTAACCGCAGCCAATGCCTCTAACATCAATGATGGTGCAGCAGCCGTTGTGTTGGCCAGTAAAGCATGGTGTGAAAAAAACAATATCCCTTACATGGCTGTGATTCAAGGAAGTACACAAGCAGCAAGGGAACCTGAGTGGTTTACTATGGCCCCAGCAGATGCTGTAGAGGCACTTCATAAAAAACTATCTTGGACCAAAGATGATGTGGATAGTTATGAAATCAATGAAGCTTTTTCTTTGGTTTCATTGGCTGTGAGTGAGCAGTTGGGTCTGGATATGTCTAAAGTTAATCCAAGAGGTGGAGCAGTGGCCATGGGACATCCAATTGGCGCCAGTGGATCTAGGATCTTGGTTACGCTTTTGCATCATCTAAAGCAAAACAAGCTTAAAAAAGGTATTGCTAGCTTGTGCATTGGCGGCGGCGAAGCGGTGGCTTTGGCTGTACAAATATAATAGAGATATTCAATCGTACTTTATATACTAAACTGTTTAGGCTAAAGCACCATAGGGTTTGTTTTTTAGCGTATTTAGGTTATCCTAAATAAAAATATGCAGTCATTGGAAGCCATAGTTCATTGGAATATTGTTCCTATTTTACGAGCCTATATAAAAAATCATTTTAAATTTGATAATGCTTTATTGTCAGAAAAGATTAACTCTTGTACGTTTTTAGCGGATAATTATGTTGTTGCGCAGTCACTGATAGATTTTGCCCAATTCATCAAATCGCAAAAGGTTAACGATGTTTTATGTTACGTTGGCTTTGATGGGGATTTAAAAACAATGTCTAATCCAATGGTTTATCAAGATAAAGGTTTTTTGTATTTAGCACTTGTTTATGAAAATCATAGCAGTTTTTGGAAAATAACCGGCGCCCATGGTGAGGATTTATTGAGTATACGCTATCAGTATATTGGTAAGGTTGATATTGTTTTAACGGCAATTAAAGCTAACATCGATGCTTTAAAGCAAGATACCCTTGAATTGTACAAAGATGCTTTAGAACAATACAAAGCTATGCCAGAAAACTTATTTTTTGAGGATTCAAAAAAATATATACAGCAATGTTTTAAGGATGCTTTAGAACATATTCAAGCCACCCCTGGAACATCCGATTCAGCCTTTTGGTATCCAGAGTTAATGGATAAAGACGCCTATCAGATTCTAAGCTCATTGAGAAATATACCCTTGGTGCATCGTATGGGATCGTTTTTAGACATGCACAGTACAATAGCCAATGCACATGGGAAGCTTTACAATGAACAAAATTTAATTTTACAACAGTGCATTAATTCTTAAATATTTTATTATTTGGAGTTTGAGATAGGTTTATCAAATCTCCTTCCGATTAAGCGCTATTAAAGTGTAGGCACTTAACTTTTTGAAGTGTGTTTTAAAAAGTAACTGAGATTAATTGTTTTAGATCGATAAACCTGACAGTCCTCAAGTAAGCAAGGCGATACTTGAGATTAATGATATGATGGACAATTCAAATGAGGATAAGCATATGAACGGGGATACCATTGCCATAGCTGGTCGAGCTTCTACTACAACTCAGTTTAACTCACACCCTAAGCCAATAGACATATGGCATTCTATAGTGACATCAAAAAGTTTTTGATAAAAATTCAAGGCAATTTGTCAAGACCAAATAAGCTCAAGGATTGCGGACTTTGGGTGCTTTACGTTTTTCATGTTCATCTTCTGGATTAAAAAAACGTATTCTACTAAAGCTATTGTTTAAGCGTTGATAGTCCTGCATGCGGGTATTGTACTCAGCTTGGATCTTATCCAATTCACCGTGCCATGAATCACAGCTGAGTTGACTTCTTTCTTCTACAAATACACAGTGACAAATCAGAGGTGAATCTGGGTTACGGACTGCAAAGGTGAATTCTTTGGTATCAGCGGGCAATGCAAAAGCAGCCGATTGATCTGAATCAGAGGTTGTCTTGTAGCTGTAACCATAAACTTTATCTGGGTTGTAGTTGATTTGATTAAAGTTATCTACATACTTAGTTTGAGCAATGTTTACTCCGTTGATAGAGTTAATATGGTTGGTAAAGGCTTGTTGGCTATGCAGTTGTCCGGCATAAAGAGGATTTGTTCCAGGGCGGTTAATAAATAAAGCCTTAACAGAGCCTTCATAGGTAGCTGAAACGGTTCGGATTTCTCTAATTGAAGAGGCAAGGTCAATGCATGTTTCATTTTGCGCAACATAGTTTTCATAAGATTGAGATAAAACGTTAAAGCTAAAAAGAAGCGTAGAAAATGTTAATAGAATAGTTTTTTTATGGTTTTTTAACATGGTAATTCCCCTTTTTTGAGTTGAGTCAGAGATATACGTTAAGCAGTCTTAAAAAGTCAAGTTGCAATCTTTTACGTTAATAATAATGAATAGGATGCCAGTCTATTTTGCATTTTTTATTATTTCAATTTATATGAGTATCAGGCGTTTTTATGGATGAATATGGAGTATGTGATCATAGACTCTTAGAAGTGTTTGGGTGTTATTATTTGAATTTTAAATTTGAGGAGCAGCAAAAATGAAAATAGGGGTTGTTGGTGCAGGGCAAATGGGTTCTGGTATTGCGCAAGTTGCGGCCATGCAGGGCTTTGAAGTGGTGTTATATGATGTCAGCGAAGATAGAATTGCTTGGGGCAAAAACAACATTGAAAACAGTTTAAGCCGCTTGGTCAAAAAAGAAAAAATTTCTTCTGAAGATCAAAACTCCATTATGGCAAGAGTGCATCCAAATACTGATATGCAAGCTTTTGCTGACTGTGGCTTGGTGGTTGAAGCTGCAACAGAAAATGAAACCATCAAATTTGAAATTTTTAAATCTCTTGATTCAATTACCCAAAAAAGTTGTATTTTAGCCAGCAACACCTCATCTATTCCCATTACCAAAATTGCTGCGCAAACCAATAGACCGGATAAAGTGATTGGTATGCATTTTATGAATCCCGTGCCCATTATGAAGCTGGTGGAGGTGATTCGGGGGTTATTGACTTCGGATGAAACTTACAAGACTGTAATTGACTTAGCGCAAAAGATGGGTAAAGAAACGGTTGCCGTGGAAGATTTCCCTGGCTTTTTAGTGAATAGAATTTTATGCCCTATGATTAATGAGGCAGTATTTGCTCTTGAAAGCGGCATTGCCAAAGCAGAAGATATTGATACAGCCATGAAATTGGGAACCAACCAACCTATGGGCCCTTTAGAATTGGCTGACTTTATTGGTTTGGATACCTGTCTTTATATTATGGAAGTGTTGCATGCCGGCTTAGGTGAAGATAAATTTAGACCCGCACCCTTATTAAGAAAATACGTACAGGCTGGCTTGTTGGGTAGAAAGTCTGGACGCGGCTTTTACACTTATGAGGGGAAATAAAATGCAAGTAATGCTGTTGCAAATAGAAAAAAGTTTTCTAGCAGCTCAGACAGATGCTTGGCTCTGCCAAGCAAAACTC